>JAFYUG010000067.1 GCA_017558545.1 Oscillospiraceae bacterium
CTCCAACTTAAAAGTAGGTTTGCCAAAGCAAACCTACTTTTAAGTTGGAGCAGGATACGGGAGTCGAACCCGCCTTTGCGGCTTGGGAAGCCGCCATTCTACCGATGAACTAATCCTGCATTGTTAAAAAAAATTATAGCACCTCTCCCCTGTCAAATCAAGGCGAATTAAATGTCATATAATAATTACAATCCCTCAGTCTGCCCTTCGGGTAACCGGCTCCCTTTGCGCATGGGAGCCATCAAATGTAAAAAGCACGGCAATAATTTGCCGTGCTTTTTTAACTGCTATTTAATTAGAGCATGAACTCAGCAGCGGGCTCTTCGCTCTGGCCGCCGTTTTTGATATCAATGAAGCTCTGAATGGTGTCGATGAGAAGAAGGACGGTGAGCTCGAGGAAGCCGAATGCGCAAACGAATGCGAAGGGCCACCAGGGCATATTCAGAACGTCGGTAGCACGGCCATTCTCTATAAGAGTGAAAGCCTGAGAAACAGAGCCATAGCAAAGAGCTGCGGAAACGATGGTCTCAATGAAGAGAACAATACCGAGCCAGAGGCTGCGAAGCTTCTTAGGCATCATGTCAACAAACATGCTGACCCAAACATGGCCCTTTTTAACCTGCATAACAGGGATTGCAAGCATAGTAATAACGATGAGGAAGTAAGAGGAGAACTCGTTACTACCCTTAATGGAAATGGTCTGGCCGCTGACCTTACGAAGAATAACGTCAATGGCTACAACAAAAACCATAACAAAGCAAACGGCCATACTGACATAGCTAAAGCCATATACAACTTTGCTGATTGCGTCACGAATCTTTTTCAAGATGTATTTCCCCTTTCTGAAAGGATTACAAACTTAGCATAAAAATTTTAAGAAAGAAAAATTTTAAGGGTACAGGACCCGGTTTAGGCCGGGTCCTGTATGAAATTAGTTCGTCTACTTAGAAGTAAACAGTTTGTTCAGCTATTGATGCAATTAGCTGTACTGCTCAACGAGAGCCTTGGCAGCATCATAGACAGCCTGAGCGTCAGCGCCGTTCTCGGCGATCCACTGCTCAGCAACGGTCTCATAAACAGCCTGGAGCTCAGCCTCGAACTCAGCAGAAGGAGCATAGATGGTGCCGCCGTTCTGGAGAGCTACATAGCGGCCAGCAGCCTCCCAGTAGTTCCAAATGTCAACCATGTTGATGAGGTAGTCACCGGAAACAGACTTGATAGCCTCAGCATAGCCCATATCCTCAACGATGGCCCAAACGTCGTTGTTAGCAAGCAGAGCGTAAGCAGAGCAGCCAACGTTGGTGTCAACGTAGTAGTTGAGAACGCCGGGGTCAGCAAGTGCGAAGGACTTGATGCCGTGCCAGTCAGTTACAACGTAGGAGAAGATGCCGGTGGAGATGTTGTTGTAAACATCGCCGATGGGGCAGCCCATAACGGTACCGCCGGCAGCAGTGATGAACATCTGGGTGGGGCCGTTGTTGCCGCGGATGTTGCCAACGATGTCAGCAACAGCGCTGATTTCCTTGTCGCCCTTGTATGCAAGGGGAGAAGTGCAGTTGGTCCACAGGAAGAGGACTTCGCCTTCGTCATACTCAGCCTGGATAGCCTCAGAGGACTTGTAGAGTTCCCACATAGCGTTGGAACCGACAGTTGCGTCCTTGATGCCCAGAGCGGGGTTCTGGATGACGTTGGTCAGGGGGAAGTAGCCCTTGAAGTAGCAGGGAAGGGTCCAGCCGAAGTCGATGGTACCGGAAACCATGTCGTCAACAACAGCCATGGTGCCGGAGTGAGTGCCGGAGTAGCCGATATCGAAATCGATAGCGCCTTCGGTTGCGATGGTAACTGCATCAGCCCAAGCGGTCAGGAACTGGCCGGGAGCGGAGTCAGCGGGGTCATGGCAAGCGAGGGTGAAGGTGATTTCGGGAGCAACATCTGCATAAGCAGCAGCCTGCTCAGCGAGAGCAGCGATAACGGCGTAGGACTGTGCCCAGTTGCCGTTTTCCTTGGTGGGCTCGGAAGTGCCATCCCACTCAGCGCCGGCAGCGAAGTCGGCCTTTACGGGAAGAGCAGCCTTCTCAGGCTCAGCGGGAGCAGCAGGCTCAGCGGGATCTGCGGGAGCAGCGGGCTCAGCAGGAGCAGCGGGCTCTGCGGGATCTGCGGGAGCAGCTTCCTGGCCGCAAGCTGCGAACATGGAAACTACAAGCAGCATTGCAAGAACAAGTGCGAGAACTTTTTTCATGATTTTGCCTCCTTAAAATTTTATGCAGGGGTATGTATTAACACGGGGAAACCCGAATTAACCGTATCTCATAAAGCTGGGCATCCAAACAGCGATCTCGGGGAAGATGATAACAATGATAATAGCAACGAGAACGCCGAGAAGGAAGGGAGCTGTGCCCTTGAACACCTCGCCAAGAGTCATGTCGGGTGCGATACCTGCCATAACATAGCAGCACATACCGACTGGAGGAGTCATAAGGCCGAATTCCATCAGCATGACCATCAGAACGCCGAACCACATACGGTCGCAGGTGGTAACATCAAGAGCACCCATGGCGACGGTGTAGTCATAAGCATCGATGAGGGGCAGGAAGATGGGGGTGAGCAGAACGATGAGGGGCAGGGAGTCAACGAAGCAGCCGAGGATACCGTAGATAACCAGGCAGACAGCGAGAACAAGCCACTTGCTCAGATCGTACTGCAGGCAGAAGGCTGCAAGAGCCTTGCTAAGACCGGTGAGGGAGAAGAACTGACCGAGAAGGTCGGAACCAATCATAATGAGGAAGATCATTGCGGTGGTCTCAAGGGTCTCCTTAAGAGCAGCAACGATGTTCTTGAAGGTGAACTTCTTCTTGATGGCCATGAAGATGAAGGAGCCGAATGCACCGATGGCGCCGCCTTCAGTTGCAGAGCACCAGCCGAGAAGGATGCCGCCCAGAACCATGATGAAGAGAACCAGAACGGGGAAAACACCCAGAAGAGCCTTCAGCTTCTCCTTCATGGAGAACTTGCGACCCTTGGGGCCTGCTTCGGGGTCGATAGTGCAGATAATGATAGCAACGGCACTATAGCAAATGCAAAGCAGAACACCGGGAAGAATACCGGAAATGAACATGGGGCCGACACCAACACCGGCGTTGATACCGTAAAGCATAAAGCCAACGCTGGGAGGAATCAGAATACCCAGGGTACCACCTGCGGATATTGCACCGGCGGAGAGGGAACGCTTATAGCCATACTTATCCATTTCGGGAAGGCAGATCTTACCCATGGAAGCGGTGGTAGCGGTAGCGGAGCCGCAGATTGCGCCGAAGAAAGCGCAGGCGATTTCGGTTGCGATTGCAAGACCGCCGCGAATACGGCTAACGAAAGTATAGCAAGCAGCATAGAGCTCCTGGCTGATACCGGCGTAGTAGCAGACAACGCCCATCAAAGTAAACATGGGAATAACCACAAGCGATTCTTTACTGCAAGAACCGAAGGGGCCGGTTTTGAAAGCGCCAATGGCACGGGTGAATGCCATTTCAGCATTGTACTTCTGCGCGTTCATATAGAAGATGCCTATAAATCCGACAAGTGCCATTGCCAGACCGATATGCATGCCCATGAACAGCAGAATCAGCAGAATAACCAGACCAAGAACGCCGGCTATGATTCCACTCATACTTTTCACACTCCTAATCATTTTGACGAATGTTCAATAATTATCAATGTTAAATATTAACAAATGCATCAGCGCATAGTGGCTGAATTTTATCAAACATGCGTTACATCATAATTTAACACTATGCATTGTCAATTGGCAAATGCATATTTTATGCAATGTCATGCAAATTTGCATCGACTTTTCGTGGAATTTGTGAATGGAATTCTTAAAGAGAATAATGTATTATTTACATTATAATTATAATTCAATGCTTTTTGTGCATTAATTATATTTCACATTCGGTGTTAATTTTTCGTATATTATTAAGCTCTTTTGTTGTTTTGCATTTTTTGCAAAACCATATTTGGATTTTTATGTGATATAATGCACCGGTATTCACGGGAGAAAAGATATGTCTGCAAGTTTTGATGCTTACAAAGTATTTTATTATGTTGGCAAGTTCAACAATATAACCCATGCGGCCAACGCGCTGTTTTTGTCCCAGTCCACCGTAAGCCGCTCCATACAGAGCCTTGAATCTGATTTGGGCTGCAAGCTCTTTGAAAGATTTCAGCACGGTGTCACTCTTACCGCCGAAGGTGAGATGCTCTATAGTCATGTTGCAAGAGCCTGCGAGGATATACTCATAGGCGAAGAAAAGCTCAAGCAGCTGCAAAGCGGCGAAATATACAAAATCCGCCTCGGAGTGGATAATTTTGTATTCACTCAGTTTATCCTTCCCGTCATGAAGGATTTCCAGAGGGATTTCCCCGATGTGCACATAGAGTTCAGCGGCGAAATGATAACTTCTCCCGATCACTGTTTCCAATCTCTTCTTTGCGGAGATTGCGACGCGGTATTCACCTTGGGTCCTGTTCCCGAGGCTCCCGGTATAGTTACCCAGTATCTCGGAGAGTATCAGGATGTATTTATTGCCGGCAGACGGTTCGAGGAGCTTAACCGCGACAGAGTTCGAATTTACGATGTTTCCCTTTGTCCCTTTGCTTCCCTCAACCGGGGAATAAGCGGCAGCGAATATTTGCGCAACGCCTTTGCCTCCTATGGTCTTCGCGTTGAGCCCTGCTATCAGGTGGAGGATTTCCGCCACCTTCTCGACATTGTTGATATGGGTATGTGTTTGGCTATTGTCCCCTCCCCTCTTTTCGCCCGTCTTAACGATTACAAAAATATTTTCCCCATAAAAGTCAGCACCACTCTTCCCAAACGAAATATATGCATAGTAACTTCCAAGAATAATCCCCATAATCTTGCCCGCGACGAACTTATCAAACGCATTAGGAAGAATATGCAAAGCGACCTTGTATAAACATAAAGAAATGACAGGAGTAGAATTTTATGGATACCTTGCAGCTGAGACTCTTTATTTCACTGTCCCAGACGCTGAACTTCACCAAAACCGCCAACGAATTCTATGTTACCCAGCCCACCGTAAGCAACTATATCAAAACTCTTGAAAGCAGCCTTGGGGTTACATTGCTCAAGCGCAACAGCCACAGCGTTTCTCTCACCCCCGAGGGCAAAGAATTTGTAAACTACGCAAAGCAGCTTCTGGCTCTGCAGGCAGAGGCAGAAAACAGACTCAAAAATATATCCGAAGGCCGCCGCGGCTATATCAAGGTTGCCATGCTCTCCAGCGCATCCGGCTACTTCACCATTTGCCTTGAGGAATTTTTGAAAAAGCATCCCGGCGTTCAGGTGAACGTTGACCTTTTGGAAGGCGCTGAAATGACATCCGCATTGGGTCAGAACAGCTATGACCTCTATTTTGCCCATCAGCACATGGTTCCCGAAAATGAGATTATTGAATACCGCGTTTTGGGCAGCTCCCATCTTCATATGTTTGTGAATAAAACCTTTGTGGAAGACATAGACATGAATGATTGGTCCACCCTCACAAAGTTTCATTTTGTTTCCACTCCCGCTCAGGACTTTACCCTTTCCGGTCAGATCAACAAGATTTGCGCAAACCGCGGAATTGCTCCCGATATTATAAACTACTATAACCGCGCAGACATGGCAGTTTTGGCTATAAACTCCGGCGTTGGCATAGCAATATTGCCTCCCCACCTTAAGAATTTCTATAATTGCCCCAATGTTGTCACCCTTCCAATTGAAGGCGACGACGCCAAAATCACCATGGTTGTGGCATGGCAGCGCAGCAGCGGCAACCCCGATGTCCCCCGTTTCCTGAGCCTCAACTCCTTAAGCGAAAACAAGTTCTTCAATCTCTATAAATAAAGCTCACCTCCGATTTATTTTTGCCTGATAAATCGGAGGTTTTTTTGTCTGAAATATACATAATTTTACACTTTACTTAGTTGAATATGCAATCATTATAGTGCTATAAAGAATATTTTTAGCCACTTACATGGCAATTAATATATAATATAGACGTATTTTAAGGCGATTAAATTGCGCCCTAAATGATGAGTAAATATTTCAAAATTTTATTTATGAAAGGAATATGAATCATGGCTAAAAGAAAAGTTATACTGACCGTCGCACAGACCGGTAACTTCCAGGGCAAGGCTCAGAACCCCGGACTCCCCGAGCAGCCCGAAGAGATTATCTCCTCCGCATACGACTGCTACAACGCCGGCGCTACCATCGTACACTGCCATGCACGTAACAAGGAAGGCAAGAGCTGCAATGACGGCGAGATCTTCGCTGAGATCAACTCCGGCATCCGCGCAAAGTGCCCCATCATCATTCAGAACTCCTCCGCTCCCGCAACCCGCGCCAACGCCCACACCGACGACGGCCTCGGCGTTCTCGATATGAAGGATCCCGCTTGCTGGCCTGAGATGGTCACCCTCGACTGCTCTCTCATGACCACCACTTGGGAAGACCTCGAGTTCATCTACATGTGGACCCGCAAGTGGCTCGTTAACGTTGCCCGCCGCATCAAGGAAATGGGCATCAAGGCCGAGATCGAAGTTTTCGATCCCACCGCAATTGAAGACGTCTTCAAGTATCTCTATCCCGCCGGCGTTCTGGACGATCCCGTCTCCATGACTCTCGTTATGGGTATGGACAAGGTTTCTCAGGGTGCTATCTCCTGCACTCAGCAGAACATTGACTACATGATGAACCTGGCTCACTCCTGCGCAAAGGCTGCAGGCGTCAAGATGCCTCTGGACATCACCACC
>JAFYUG010000068.1 GCA_017558545.1 Oscillospiraceae bacterium
GAGAGCTGCCCTTCATTTTGGTGTCCAGCGCCCAGGAGGAGATAAGTGCCATATCGGCGCGGGTGAAAGCGGTGGTGGCTTCATTATATTCTCCGTGGGTGAGGCCTATTTCATCGGACAAAGTCCAGGGGCTTGACCATACAAAGTCGCTCTCGGAAGAATATCCCAGCGCTCTCAGCACAAAGCTTATATACATGGCGGGGCTGACGGCGTCCCTGCCGCCAAAAGTGTGATCTCCCGTGCCCTTCACAAGGCCAAGACGGTAGGCGTAGGCCACGTCCTGCCTTGCCCAAGGGGACACATCCTTAAAAGGCATGGAAAGGTCTGTGCCCTCCGCCTCTTTGCCCAATAGACGCAGCAGCATGATTGCCGCCTGCTCCCTTGTAAGGGAGGCATCAAGGCCAAAATCTATGCTGCCGTCGGGCAAAGTGCCCACGCCGTTCATAAGACCGAGGGAATATAGCCTTTTTGCGGCGAGCTCGGCCTCGCTATCGGCGGCGCAAACACTCAGCCCGAGGCTGAGCAAAAGACATAATGCAATTATCAGGGCGATTAGCTTTTTCATAGCCTTCTCCTTGGGTTTGGTGTATTCAATTATAGCATAGCTTTTCGATGAAATGAAGGGCTAAAGCCCCTTTTTATGCCCAAAACAGCACTATTAATAATTTGGAAATAATTTGTAACAAAGATTTAATTTGACTTCGTTTAGGTGTGCTGCTAACATATATATGTAAGAACATAATGGGCTGAAAACACGAAAAGAAAGGAAGATTGTTATGAAGAAAAAACTGGTAGCTTTTATGCTGGCTTTTGTGCTGGTAATGGGTCTTGCCTTGCCCGCCGCTGCCGCCTCCTTCACCGATGTTGCCTCCGGCGCATGGTATGAAGAGGCCGTCAACTGGGCCGTTGAAAACGGCATAACCACCGGCGTGGGCAACGGACTTTTCGCCCCCAACGCCGCCTGTACCCGCGGACAGGTCGTAACCTTCCTCTGGCGCAGTCAGGGCGAGCCTGCTCCCCAAGGCGGCAATAATCCTTTCACCGATGTTAAGGAAGGGGACTATTTCTATGATGCTGTCCTCTGGGCTGTGGAAAACGGAATTACCACCGGCCTTTCCGCAACGGAATTTGGCCCCAATTCCCCCTGCAACCGCGCTCAGGTTGTAACCTTCCTTTGGCGCAGCAAGGGCGAGCCCACTGCCGACGTTCTGGAAAATCCCTTCACCGATGTGAAGGAAGGAGACTATTTCTACGATGCCGTTCTCTGGGCTGTTGAAAAGGGCATCACCACCGGTATTTCTGCCACTGCCTTTGGCCCCGGAGCCGCCTGCAACCGCGGCCAGATTGTAACCTTCCTCTATCGCACCCCCGGCGAGGACAGCCCCGAAGAGGATGACGGCATGATTTGGAATATCAGCTCCGTCAAGTATACCGGCAAGATGGATGGCTCCGACGAGCTTATAGATATTTTCAATCTCATTTATGAGTATGATGAGCTTGGCAGAGTTGTGGGCGCATACACCGATATAGGCACAGGAATGCTTTCTGTTCAGTACGGCGAAAATGGCCGTCCTGCCCTTGCCACCATCATTTCCGAGGACCTAAAGACCACATATCAGTATGTCTACGATATAAACGGAAACTATATGGGCAAGTTTGAAGGCAACGTGCTGGTGGACGGCATATATTATGAGCTTGATGAGCAGGGACGCCTCACCCGCGAGGATTATATGGATGGCTCATTTAACTGCAGCTATAGATATACCTACAATGAAGCGGGACTTCTGGCCACCAAGGAAAATCACAGCACCGGCTCCCATAATAGTACCGAATACTATACCTATGATGCGCAGGGGCGCCTTACAAAGGAGCTTATCCAAGGTGTCTTTATGCCCGACTATAAAAAGACTACCGAGTATATCTACTCCGATGACGGCCTCACTGTCACCGAAAAGGTGCTTGAACTTAGCAGCAGCTATATTAAAGAGCCTTGCTACACCATTGTCACTGTCAGCGATACCGCCGGCAATGTGGTAAGCAAGGTCAAGACCGAGTACCTTCTCTATTATGAGGATGCAGAGCAGGAACCCTTCACCAAAGTATGGGATAAGGAGACATGGAGCTATAGCTACGATAGCCAAAACCGCCTTCTCCGCGAAGAATATGTGGCAAGCGGTCTTGTGCAGGCAGGCCCCGAAGCGTTTTATGATGAGCGCGCCAATACTGAGGTAATTGAGTATACCTATGGCGAGGGTGATTTGCCCATAGCCAAGAAAACAAGCAAGGGTTCATACAGCTATAGTGAAATAAGCGGTTATGTTTTCATAGACGAGCGCAGCGTTGTGGAGGAGAGCATGAGCTATAACGCCAATGGCGATATAATTGCGTCTGCCTCTAAAAACTACGCTTATGAACTTGGTGAAAGCGGACAGCCGGAGTATCAGCTGCTGAACGAAGGTCTTGGAAATTATGAGTACGATGCCGAGGGCAGACTGGTCAGAAAGCTAATAGAATCAACCAGCCATACCTATTCAACCACTGTGTCCAAAACCGAATACCTCTGGGTTTATGACAGCGAAGGCAGGCTTACAGAGGAAGTGGAAGACGGCGATGTTAATGACTTCAGGAAAACCTGGTCTTATGATGAGCAGGGGCGTCTTGTAAAGGAAACCGATCTGTTCACTATATATAATCCATGGTCGGATAGTACCACTGTTAGCAGTGACAGAGCCTATGAATACGCCTATGATGAGCATGGCAATGTTGTCAGCTACAAGGAATATTGGATGGGCTATTTGGGCAACTATGAAACCTATAATTATGACAGCAAAAACCGCCTGGTAAGCTATGAAACCTATACTGACGGTGTTCTGGCAAAGGGCAGCGTTAAGTATAACGCCCGCAACCTTGTTGACACCGTAACCACCTATATTGCGGCTCAGGGCATCACCGTCACCTGCAAGTATAATTACGAAAAGAAGCCCGATATGGCCATTGATGAAATCACCAACGACCTTCTCGGCTTATTTGATACCCTGATTTAAGATATAAAAATATAATTGAGTGAAGGGAGCGATGGAAATGAAAAAAAGACTTTTAGCCTTGGCCTTGGTAATTGTGTTGGCTATGAGCCTATGCCTGAGCGCGTTCGCATCCAATATAAGAACTGTTCAGACAGAGATATATTATCGCAAGATAAAAATTGTGATTAACGATGTTCTCATATCCCCCTGCGATGAAAAGGGTAACTCCACCGAGCCTTTCATTATGAATGACACTACCTATCTGCCCGTCCGCGCCATTGCGGGAGCTTTGGGATTGAAGGTGGGCTGGGAGAGCAGCACCTCCACCGTTGTGCTGGAGCGGGGCGGCGAAGCCAACTATGGCAGCGGCGCTCCCAGCCAGACGCGGGCGCAAAAAACCGTCACTCTTACATACAGAGGCACCAATATCAGCCTTGACGGAGAGAATGTCCCCCTTGTAAACCGCGATGGTGACAGCGTTGAGCCTTTCATTTATAACGGCACCAACTATCTGCCTCTGCGCGTTGTTGGCGAGGCTCTGGGGCTTAGCGTCCAGTGGGACGGAAGAACGGACTCCGTCATTATGAAGGGCAGCATAAACTCCGAGGAAGATGACGGGGAAGGAGAGCCGGATCCCAATGTGGAAAAGCAGCTTATGCCCACCCATACAAGCTACCTTATAGGCTATACGGGCTATGCCGCCTCCTTCAGCGAGTATGCAAGCCTTGACTATAGCTATGATGCCTATGGCAGACTTACAAAGCTTGCCCTTGGTGACGGCAGCCGAATGATAAACTGCACCTATGATAATCTTGGCCGGCTGACCGGCGCCTCCGTAAAAAGAGGGGGAATTATTAACCATCATAAGCTTGCCTATGGCGAGGACGGCGAAATTGTGGGCGTTTATATAAACGGCAGCCTGAGCCAAGGCTATGTGGTTACAAAGGATGCCGAAGGCAGGATTATCAGGGAAGAGATTGTGCCTGAAAATGACCCCTACAGAATATTTGAATATAGCTATGATGAGTATGGACGCATTGCCACCAGAACAAGAATCAGCCTTTATGAAAAGACCTATAGAGGTGAATATTTCTACGATGAGATGGGCAATGTGGAAAAAATCGTGGAGTACGCCGAGGATAATGGGGGTCAGGAGGCTCTTGCCGCCACCGTTTATTATAGCTACGATGCCGAGGGCAAGGCTGTGGCGGAAAAAAGAGTTCAGGCCGACGGCGTAACCGTGGAATATGAAAAGATGTTCAGCTATGATGCCGAAGGCCGGGTGACAGAGGAACTGTACTATGACCATATCCATAATCGTTACGACAGCATTGTGCTCTACAAATATGAATATGCCTACGATGATGCAGGAATGCTTGTGAAGGACTATGAAACCATCGTATCCATTTGGACCAATGAAAACGGCGTGAGAGAGGAAGGGGTTATAAGCACCTGTCTCTATGATTATGGCTATGATAGCGAAGGCAGAAAGGTTTGGGAGCATCTTGAGGACGGCCAGCCGGATCAAGGCTGGTGGGATATTCATGAAAACACATGGGTATACAGCGAAAAGGGTCAGCTTATAGAGGAGAGGTTTGCAAGCAGCAGACACGATGGCACCTATGGCGAGAGCATAAACTTCTATAGCTATAACGATAAGGGCGAGCTTGTTGGCTACAGAGAAGAGCATTGGCGTAACGGCGAGAAGCTTATCGAAAAGGGCGAAGACTATAGCTATTACGAAAACGGCCTGCTTGCCCGGCTCCACGTCCGGAATACCGGCGAGGAGGATGTGACCACAAGCTATGAGTATAACGAAAAGGCTCAGCTCGTAAAGGCCGTGGAAAGCGTCAATGGCAAGGTGAGGGCAACGGAAACCGTGGACTATGATGAAGAGGGCAATGTTGTCCGCACGGAAATTGCCACTGCCGATGACTATACCAGCGTTGTGATGGAAGTAAGCTATGAGCTTATTCCCAAGTATGCTCAGTCCCCCTATCTTGATGACCTCATTGAAGAATTTCTTATGGATATAGGCTGAAAAATTATCATAAAGTTTTGCTTTGACATTGTTTTGCAATAGATTTAAAATAATAATTGTAAGAACAAACTGTGCTAAAAAACAAAACGGAAGGAAGATTGTTATGAAGAAAAAACTGGTATCTATAATGCTGGTGCTCATTCTCGTAATGGGTCTTGCTCTGCCTGCCTCCGCCGCATCCTTCACGGATGTTGCCCCCGGTGCATGGTATGAAGAAGCCGTCAACTGGGCCGTTGAAAATGGCATAACCACCGGCGTGGGCAACGGACTTTTTGCCCCCAA
>JAFYUG010000069.1 GCA_017558545.1 Oscillospiraceae bacterium
ATAAGCAGGCGCAGATTCGGGATTTGGAGTTCTCCGTTAAGATGGCGGAGGCCGAGTATAAGATAATGGAAAAGGAAGCTGATGACGGAGCGGTTAAAGCCCAATTCGACGGCACAGTTGTTGGCGTTCTTGATCCCGAAAGCGCCCTTATGATGGGCATGCCTCTGCTCAAGGTCTCCGGCGGCGGTGGATTTTACGTCACCGGAACAGTCAGCGAGCTTGACTTGGAAACCATCAGCATAGGCCAAAAGGTGGACGTTATGAGCTGGGACACCGGCATGAACTATGAAGGCACTATTGTAGAAATAGGCCGGTTCCCTCAGGAAAATGACGGCAATTACTATTATGGCACTTCTCAGAATGTCTCCTATTATCCCTATAAGATTTTCATTGATGAGTCCGCCATGCTGCAGGATGGCTACTATGTTTCCATGACCCTTCGCGCCGATGAAAGCGAGGGAGAGGGCGGCAATCTCTATATCTCCAATGCCTTTGTCCTCAACGAGGGGGCAAGCTCCTTCGTCTATGTGCGAAATGCCGAGGGCAATTTGGAAAAGCGTCAGGTGCGCCTTGGGGGTATGCTTTGGGGCGAATATTCCAAGGTCATAAGCGGCATTACCGCCGATGACTGGGTGGCCTTCCCCTATGGCAAGGCCGTTAAGAACGGCGCTCCCACCCAGGAAGGCACTTGGGAAAACCTCTATGGCTATTAAGGAGGTGCATTTATGGAAAATATAAGACTTGCCTTTCAAGGCATCTGGAGCCATAAAATGCGCTCCGTGCTCACTATGCTGGGCATTATTATAGGCATAGCCTCCATTATCACCATCGTTTCCACCATTAAGGGCACCAATGAGCAGATAAAGCAAAATCTCATCGGCTCAGGAAGCAATGTGGTAACTGTGCAGCTTTATCAGGATAGCTATGTATATGATTTAAGTTATAATCCCCTGCCCAATGGGGTAAAGGTTATCGAAGAGCCCATGAGAGCCCAGCTTGAGGCTTTGGACGGCGTTGAGAAGGTATCTTTCTATAATGCCCGTCTTTGGAGCGACAATGTTTCCGCCGGTAAGCTTAGCTTCTCGGGCAATGTTATAGGCGTAGACGAGGCTTATTTCGAGGTGTATGATTATCACCTTAGCTACGGCAGAAACTTCACAGAGGAAGATTATAGCCTCTTCCGCAAGGTCGTAATTTTGGATAAGAAGGCCGCATCCACCCTCTTCCCCGGTGAATATCCCATAGGTCAAACCATAGAAATCGCAGGAGAGGCCTTCACCGTTGTGGGCATGCTGGAAAGCGGCAATGCCTTCACTCCCAGAATTGAAACCTACGATGACTATTATATGTATACGGACACCTCCGGCGGCAGCATATTCATGCCCAATAGCTGCTGGCCCATAGTGTATAGATTCGATGAGCCTCAGTCTGTTGCCGTCCGCGCCAAGAGCACCGACGATATGACCAAGGCCGGCAAGGGCGTTGCCGATACTCTTACCCTCAGCCAGATTGAAGGCGCAACCGTGGCCGGTGATGTGGTTATGGAGGAGGGCGCTGCTGAAGACGCCGTAGAAGGCGGCAGCAGCGGCAGCCAGTATTCCTACCGCAGCGAGGACCTTCTGGAGCAGGCTCAGCAGCTTCA
>JAFYUG010000070.1 GCA_017558545.1 Oscillospiraceae bacterium
CCAGATACTTCTCAACGGTAACGCCAGCTTCAGCAGCGCGCATTTCGAAGATCTTGGTCATCATGGGGGTCTTCATGATGTTGGGACCGAAAGCGTTAACTGTGATGCCGTGGGGGCCGAGCTCGGAAGCGAGCTGCTTGGTCAGCATATCAACAGCACCCTTGGAAGCGCAGTAAGCTGCGTTGCCGGGGCCCTTGGTAGCGATCTTGCCGCGAACGGAGGTAACGTTAACGATCTTGCCGTACTTGCGCTCAGCCATGTACTTGCCGAAGTGCTTGCAGGTGATCATGAGGGAGGTGATGTCGTCATGCAGAACCTTGTTGAACTCGTCTACGGGGAAGTCGAAGAGGGGCTTCTTGACGTTGGTGCCCTGAGAGTTGATGAGGATGTCGATGTGACCCATTTCCTCGTTGGACTGCTTTGCAACAGCAGCAACAACTTCTTCGTTGTTAGCGTCGCAAACATAGTACTTGAACTCCTTGCCGGTGAGAGCCTTCAGCTCTTCGCATGCAGCCTGGAGCTTGCTCTCGGTACGAGAAGCGATAGCAACGTTAGCACCGCACTCAGCGAGACCCTGAGCAACGAGCTTGCCGAGGCCGCCAGCGCCGCCGATGATCATTGCGTTCTTACCGGTGAGGTCAAAAAGCTTGCTGAAATCCATAGTTGTATTTCTCCTTTGAATTAATTTAGTTTAACCTTATACATTTTATTCTCCCTTTACCATATTGTCAAGTAACGGAGGCCAAGGGGGAAAATAAAATTTAATTATAGTGGGAAAATAATCTCTTATTCTCCAATGAGGACGGCTCTTACAGGGGCGCCGTCGCATCCGCCATACTTAACGGGGAAGGCAAAGAGAAGATAATCGCCATCCTCAACGCCTTCAAGGCAGGCGTTCTCAATAATGGCAACCTCGCCTTCCATAAGAAGCTTATGGACTGCTTCCTCGTTATCGGAGGGAGCAACGCTGACAGCATCGGTTACAAGAGCCTTGATGCCGCAGGCGGCAATATACTCGGCAGCCTGCTCACAGAGGTAGCTGGTGCCGCCGGAGCGAAGAACAAGGCGCTCGCTGCCTGCAAGGCGGCCCTTGATATCGCTGAGCTTCACGAGGGTATCGGAAGGCACAGTGAGCACGCGGCACTTGCCGCAATAGTTTTCAAGAGGCATCTTATCGATGGAAGCGCCTTCGGGCATAAAATGGCTGAAAGCATCGGCGTGGGTGCCAAGATGAACGCCGGCGGTGATGGTGCTGGCATTGCAGCAATCGCCATTTTCCATGCTCTGAGCAAGCTCGATTTTTGCGGGCTCATCCTTGTAGTAGACAGGGGCTTCCTGAAGAGTGCGGCTGATATCAAAAATTTTCATAGTTAATTCTCCTCATTGATCGTTATGAGATTATCTATCAATCTCTTCTTCTGCGGGAGCTTTTGCGGGGGTGGTCATAGAGCTTATTACCGGACATGCGGCTATCGGACTCCTGCATGAACTGCTTGAGCTTGTCCTCAAAATTCTGATCGGCAGACTTCTGAGGCTGATAGGGCTCGCGGGGGGTGAAGCTTGCCTGCTGAGGACGGGGGGCTGCGCTTCTCTGTGCAGGGGCGGGACGGGGTCTATCCTCGCTGCGGCGCTGCTCGCGGCGTTCCGCAGGGGGAGCTTCCACGGCCTTCTTGATAGAAAGGTTAATCTTTCCATCGGGGCTGATGGCTATAACTTTTACCTTTACTTCCTGACCATTGCTCAGATGTTCGCTGATATCGCTGACATAGGCGTTTGCCACTTCGGAGATATGTACAAGGCCGCTCTTACCGCCGGGAAGCGCCACGAAAGCGCCAAACTTGGTAATACCGGTTACCTTGCCTTCCAGAATCATTCCCACTTCCAACTGCTGCATTTGTTCCCTCTCAATTTATTTTTATAGATTTATCTTTCGCTTCCTTCGCCCGAATTAATGGGCAGAGGCATCGTAAAACACAATTTCATCGGGCATAACAAGGCCAAAGCGCTCCCTTGCAACAGCGGCAATAACACTATCCAAGGAGCTTTCCTCAATTTCCCGCTGCAAGGCTTCATTCTCCTGCCGAAGGGAGAATGCCTGCTCCCTAAGCATGGATAGTTCATCCAAGGCTCTGTTCCTCTTCTCCAAAGCATCGCTCAGATTTATGAGGGCATAGGCCAAAACTATCGGGATAATAAACCTTGCTATTCTCCGAACCGGAATTTTCATCGTATGTTCCTTTCCGCTGCGCCTCAGACGCCCCGGATTTGCTCACACACTTTCCCAGTTTATCATTTTTTATATACAAAACCATTCTAAACCTTTTTTTCAAGAATGAAAAGATATTTTTTATATTTTTATTGAGTTTTTTTATTAGTTTTTTCAGTTTTAATAAACTTTTTGCTCCAAAGTTCTCCGCCTTTCCAAACAAGGGCGCGAGGAAAAAGCCAAAAAGCATCCAGTATATTGCCGCGCCTCCCATAGCCGCAAGGAGCATATAAAAATCCACTTCGCCGCCCAAAGCCATGCCCAGCAAAAATAGTCCTCCGGCCATAAGCAGGCAGAAAATAATATCAAAAATAAAGCCCCATGCCCCGGCTAAATGCCGGGGCACTTTCAAAACATCATAGATAAAGCCAAGGATTATCCCCGCCGCAAAGGCTGAGGCCAGCTCCGACGCCTGAAAAAGGAGATTTGTTTCCATATCTTAATGGAAAAGCCGCGCCCAAAGAGAGCCGGTATGGGCAATTTCCTCATAGCTAACTTCGTTTATAAGCCCTGTAACCGTTGCCTCCCCTGCGGCCAAATCCAGTTTGCCTATATGCATATCGCTGCCTCTTATAATCAGGTTCCCCCCTTCTGTAAGCATGATAATCTCCGTTTCGTCAAAGCTATCCACCCGCTCCACTCCCGTTACAGAGAGATTTTTTCTATCCTCAAGGGATAAGGAATGGGATTTTTGCTGAGTTATTTTCCGCTCTTCATAGGCCATATTCGGCACCTCCGATTTTTATTAATTCATAGGAAAGGATATGCCTTGAGGCGAAAAAAAAGAATACCGCGAAGAATTTCTTCGCGGTATTCAGTAGTCATTAATTTAATTAGCCAAGCTTTGCGCCTGCGGGGATGGCATCATCCAGCATGAGCAGGTTGAGCTTCTCTTCACCGCGCTCGGTGTGAACGGCGGAGATGAGCATGCCGCAGGAGAGCTGACCCATCATCTTTCTGGGAGGCAGGTTGATAATGGCAACCAGAGTCTTGCCGATGAGGTCTTCGGCCTTGTAGAACTTGGCAATGCCGGAGAGAATCTGGCGGGGAGTGCCGGAGCCGTCATCAAGGGTGAACTTAAGGAGCTTTTCGCTCTTTTTAACGTTTTCGCAATTAAGAACCTTAACAACGCGGAAATCGCTCTTGCAGAAGGTATCGAAATCAACGTTTTCAGCTGCGAAGGGCTCAACTTCCAGAGCGGGCATAGCGGCCTTGCGGGCTGCCTCGGCGGCCTCTTCAAGTTCGGCGAGAGCCTTCTCCACATCGATGCGGGGGAAGAGGGGCTGAGCGGTTGCGGTGTTCCAAACAGCCTTTTCATCGGCGCAGTAGCACTTGGCATCCCAGCCGCGGGCATTCTCGGCAACGCCAAGCTGATTGAGGATGGCGGCGGCAGACTCGGGCATGAAGGGAGTTACCAGAATTGCGGCAATGCGGATGCACTCGCAAAGGTTCTTCATAACGGTGAGCAGACGAGCCTTGGTCTCCTCGCTCTTGGCAAGAATCCAGGGAGCGGTCTCGTCGATATACTTATTGGCGCGGCCAACAAGGCGGAAAGCCTCGGCCAGAGCATTATGGAGCTGATAGGACTCCATGTGCTTTTCATAATTTGCGATAACCTCTTCGGCCAGAGCCTTCAGCTGCTCGTCAAGCTCGGCGCTTTCGCCGCCTTCGCCCAGAACGGAGTCAAAATACTTCTGATTCATGGCGGTGGTGCGGCTTACAAGGTTGCCAAGGTCGTTGGCAAGGTCGGTATTGATGGTCTTGATAAGAAGCTCATTGGAGAAGTTGCCGTCAGAGCCAAAGGGGAAGGTGCGGAGAAGGAAGAAGCGGAGAGCATCAACGCCGAACTTTTCAGCGAGGATATAGGGGTCAACAACGTTGCCCTTGCTCTTGCTCATCTTGCCGCCGTCCAGCAGCAGCCAGCCATGTCCATAGACCTTCTTGGGCAGGGGCTCGCCAAGGCTCATGAGCATTGCGGGCCAAATGATGGAATGGAAACGGACGATTTCCTTGCCCACGATGTGGACATCGGCAGGCCAGAAGTCCTTATAATCATCGTACTTGTCATTTTCAAAGCCCAGAGCGGTGATATAGTTGGAAAGAGCATCGATCCAGACATATACCACGTGGCCGGGGTCAAAGTCCACGGGGACGCCCCAGGTGAAAGAGGTGCGGGAGACGCAGAGATCCTCA
>JAFYUG010000071.1 GCA_017558545.1 Oscillospiraceae bacterium
AATTCAACAAAAAGGTTTTTAATCTCAAGCATCTTTTCTGCCCCCCAAACCGTCAGAAATAAGGCCGAAGCCAAGAACAAGCAGCACTATGGTGATGCCGGAGGAGAGGGGATACCAAGGGGCGGAGAAGAGGAAGCTCTGGCTTTCGCTGAGCATTCTGCCCAAGCTGGGGTCGGGCACCTGCACGCCTATGCCCAAAAAGCTCATGCTGGCCTCCGCCAAAACGGCGTTATTGAAGCCTATGGCCACGGCGGAGAGGAGCACGGGGATAACGTTGGGCAGGATATGGACAAACATGATGCGGATATGTCCTGCGCCCATAAGTCTGGCGGCGCGGACATAGTCCATCTGCTTTTCCTTGGCAAACTCGCTTCGCACAACGCGGGCGAAGGATGGAATAAACAGTATGCTGAGGGCTATGATGATATTATGCTTGCCGCTGCCCAGAAGGCTTATGAGCACCATGGCCATAAGCACGCTGGGGAAGGCGGTGATAACATCGCTGATGCGCATGAGCACTTCATCCAGCCAGCCGCCGAAGTAGCCGGTGAATGCGCCCACGATTATGCCTACGGTGAGGCCAATAACCACGGTGGAGGCGGCGATTATGAGAGTTGTGCCTGCGCCTTCCAGCACTCGGGAGAAAATATCTCTTCCGAAGTTATCGCAGCCAAGAATATGCCGGGCAGAGGGGGAAGCGCTTCTGGCGGCGGAATCCATGGCCGTGGGCTCATAGGGTGTCCAGAAAAAGCCCACGATAATCAGCGCTATCATGAAAAAGCTAATAGCGCAGCCCAATATTAAGCTCCAATTTCGGCGTGATGGCATGAATGGAGACTCCTTATCTGAATAGTAATGAATTGATGCTTCGCATCATTAATTGCCCTTTGGTCATGAATTGAGGCTTCGCCCCATGAATTGAATTGCCCCATCTTTTAATGCGCTTTAAGCGCAATTCATGCCGCAGGCAATTCATGGCCCATGCCAAATCATGCCCACGGGGCAATTCATTGCTTTTTTCGTTGCTACGAAAAAAGCTTATATGTAGCTTCTGTCTATATTCACAACGCCGAAGCAGCCGGGGAAATGCTGGGAAACGGCGTCGGAAATCATCTTTTTGGCCTCTTCGTCGCTGATAATCATGCCCACGGGCAGCACAGCGTCGAAAATATAATTAGTGTGGGTGGTGCCGGGTACCATGCGGAAATCATGGATGGTGATGCGGTCATCCAAGGTCTTAACCATTTCCGCCACGGCTTCACGAGCCTTGGCGCAGACCTCGTCGCGAAGGTCAACGGGGTCCATGTGGACAACGGCGAGGCAGGAAAGAGCCTCTTTCAAATCCCGCTCCAGATTATCGATGGCGTCGTGGATTTCATATATATCTCCGCTGCCGTCCACCTCGGCGTGGAGGGAGACAATCAGCCTTCCGGGACCGTAGTCATGAACGATGAGGTCATGAATGCCGCAGACCTGAGGGCAGGCGAGGACGATGGATTCTATGCTCTCCACCAGCTCCTTTTCGGGGGCTTTGCCCAAAAGGGGAGAGAGGGTTTCCTTTGCGGCAAGATAGCCTGCGCGGAGGATGAAAATTGCAACCAGCACGCCCACCCAGCCATCTATGTTCAGATGGAAGAAGTGGGAAACAAGCATACTTACAAGGACGATGGCGGTGGAAACGGTGTCGGAAAGGGAGTCCGTTGCGGTGGCCAGCATGGCGGCGGAGTTTATCTTCCTGCCTATGGCGCGGTTATATGCCCACATATAGACCTTCACGGCTATGGAGGCGAGAAGTATGCCCACGCTCACAAGGCTTGCCTTCACTTCCTCGGGGGAGATGATTTTCTCCACGCTGGTGCGGAAAAGCTCCACGCCCATGAGGATAATAAGCACACTTACGGCCAAGCCGGAGAGATATTCAATTCTGCCGTGGCCGAAGGGATGGTCGGGGTCGGGCTTTTTGGAGGCCAAACGAAATCCCAGCAGGCTTATGAGGGAGCTGCCTGCATCGGAGAGGTTGTTGACGGCGTCGGCGGCAATGGCCACGGAGCCGCTGAGCACTCCGGCTATGTATTTACCGGCGAAGAGGACTATGTTCAAGGCTATGCCCAAGGCAGAGCAGAGAAGGCCATAGCGGGTGCGAACTTCGCCGTCTTTGTAATTTTCCCTGTCCTTTATAAAAACACGGGCGAGAAGATTCAGCATAAATAATCCTTTCCTTACAGACCTTCCCTTGGGGGAAGGTGGCACGGCGACAGCCGTGACGGATGAGGGATACCTTTTCAAGTCCCTCATCAGTCTCGCTTCGCTCGACAGCTTCCCCCAGGGGAAGCCTTATATTGTATCCCTTCGGGATTTTTATATATACAACTTGGCAAGGCCGCCCTGGCTGGTCTCTCTATAATGGCGGTGGAGATCGCGGCCGGTTTCATACATGGTTTCAACCACCATGTCGAAGCTGATGCGGCGGGTGGAGGCAAGGAAGTTTGCAAGGCGCAGGGCGTTGATGGCGCGGATGGCGGCAACGGCGTTGCGCTCAATGCAGGGAATCTGCACGAGACCCTTGATGGGGTCGCAGGTGAGACCCAAATGGTGCTCCATAGCCACTTCGGCGGCATACTCAATCTG
>JAFYUG010000072.1 GCA_017558545.1 Oscillospiraceae bacterium
AAGACCGTAGCATAGACCGAGCAGTGCCGCGGCAATGCAGCAGCTGAGGTAGTTATCTGCAAGACCGAATACAAAAAAGCTTATAACGGCCAAAAAGCTCATTATGGTCATGCCCCTGCGAAGGCCGGTGAGAGCAATGTACTTCTGAACGAAGATAACGCCCACAAGGGAGCTTAGACTTCTGACGGTTATAACCGTGGAGGCCTGAGTGTTGGTCAAGCCAATAATACTGATAAGATATGGCTGATATACGGAAAAGGAGCTGGTTGTGAGGCCAACAGTGCAAAATAGCAGCAGAGTGCAGCCCACACATACCCACCATGGATTTTTAGCTTTGCTCATATTGTCACCTTAATTCGCAATAATGATTGTTGAAATGAAAGGAAAAAGGACTTATAATATCTGTATTATAGCTTTATGGAGGTGCCTATGCAAGAGCAGGAAATCAAAAAAATATATCTGGGCACTCTCAGAGAAATAGACCCCATAAAAACCTTCGAATGCGGCCAGTGCTTTCGCTGGAACGCAGACGAAAAAGGCGATTATTGGGGCGTAGCCCGAGGCCGCGCCGCCAAGGTGGTTACAGAGGGTGAAGAGGTTTACATAATTACAACGCAATATGACTATGACCACATTTGGAAGCAGTATCTTGATATGGATAGAGATTATGAGTCCATCCGTCTAGGCTTCGATGGGGGAGAGTATCTCACCAAATGCGCTGAATTTGGTGCAGGTATACGCATATTGCAGCAAGAGCGCTGGGAGGCTCTGTGCTCCTTTATTATTTCCCAGTGCAATAATATCCCCCGCATAAAGGGCATAGTGGAAAAGCTCTGCCTTGGCTGGGGTGAGAAAATTGAATTTGAGGGCAGGGAGTTTTATTCCTTCCCGTCTCCCGAAACCATTGCAGCCTTGGAGACGGAGGACCTTGCTCCCATCAGAAGCGGCTATCGCGCCGAATATATAGTCACCGCAGCCAAGGCCATCGTGTCCGGCAATCTTGACCTTGAGGCTCTGGCTGCAGCCAATGCTGATGCAGCATTGAAGGGACTGTTATCTATAAAGGGTGTTGGCGTGAAGGTGGCAAACTGCGCCCTGCTTTTCGGTCTTGGCCACATGGAGGCTTTTCCCATTGATGTTTGGATGAAAAGGGCATTGAAGGAGCATTTTGCTCCGGATTTTGATCCCAAAAGCCTTGGAGAATATGCAGGCCTTGCCCAGCAATACATCTTCTATTACGCCCGAAGCGGCGGGGGAGAAACTTGAAAAAATTTCTATTTTAGTTTGTCAAAAAAGGACTTGACTTTCCTATTTTTCGTGCTAAAATAAGTAAAATATTTTTATTATGGGGTGATAACATATGTCTTACGAATCTTATGCACATCGTATTATCGGTGAGGGTCTGACCTATGACGATGTTCTCCTGGTTCCTGCAGAGAGCAACGTTCTTCCTTCTCAGATCGACCTGAGCACCAAGCTGACCAAGAATCTCAAGCTCAACATTCCTATCATGAGCGCCGCTATGGACACTGTTACCGAGTCCCGCATGGCTATTGCTATGGCTCGTGAAGGCGGTATCGGTGTTATCCACAAGAACATGACCATCGAAGCTCAGGCTGAGCAGGTTGACCTGGTTAAGCGCAGTGAAAACGGCGTTATCTCCAACCCCTTCTCCCTGACTGCTGACCGCACTCTCGCTGAGGCAGAGGCTCTCATGGCTAAGTTCCGCATCTCCGGCGTTCCCGTTGTTGATGAAAATGGCCGTCTCATCGGCATCATCACCAACCGCGATATGAAGTTCGAGACCGATTATAACCGTCTCATCGGCGATGTTATGACCAAGAGCAATCTTGTAACCGGCAAGGAAGGCACCACTCTTGAAGAGGCAAAGGCCATTCTGGGCGCTCACAAGATTGAAAAGCTCCCCATCGTAGACGCTAACTATCACCTCAAGGGTCTTATCACCATCAAGGATATTGAAAAGGCTCTCACTTATCCCAATGCTGCCAAGGATAGCCGCGGCCGTCTTCTCTGCGCCGCTGCTCTGGGCGTAACCAACGATCTTCTCGAGCGCGCCAAGGAACTGGCTGACGCCGGTGTTGACGCCTTCGTTCTCGACTCCGCTCACGGCCACAGCGCAAACATCATGCGCAACGTTGGCATCGTTAAGAACGCATTCCCCGACATCCAGCTCATCGCAGGTAACGTTGCCACCGCTGAGGCCACCGAAGCTCTCATCAAGGCCGGCGCAGACTGCGTCAAGGTTGGTATCGGCCCCGGCTCTATCTGCACCACCCGCGTTGTTGCCGGTATCGGTGTTCCCCAGCTGAGCGCTGTTCTCGAAAGCGCAGAAGCTGCTGATAAGTACGGCGTTCCCATCATCGCCGACGGCGGTATCAAGTACTCCGGTGACGTTGTCAAGGCTCTCGCAGCCGGCGGCAGCGTTGTCATGCTCGGCTCC
The DNA here is from genome assembly GCA_017558545.1 of Oscillospiraceae bacterium. Classification (GTDB taxonomy): domain Bacteria; phylum Bacillota; class Clostridia; order Oscillospirales; family Oscillospiraceae; genus SIG459. The sequence continues at coordinate 2,462 of JAFYUG010000072.1, forward strand.
CTTCTCGCAGGCTGCGAGGAAAGCCCCGGCGA
>JAFYUG010000073.1 GCA_017558545.1 Oscillospiraceae bacterium
ATTGCTTGGCGACCACGAGAGCCCTTATTTGTGGGATTATTATCAACCGGACGTATTGTCCCAATATGACATTATCCTTTCCACCGGTGATCTTGATGCAGAATATCTATCATTTATCGTAACAATGGCGCGTGCACCACTTCTGTATGTTCACGGGAATCATGATGGTTCTTATGAGAAATACCCTCCTGAGGGGTGTGACTGTATCGAGGATCAGTTATTCGTTTGCAAAGGTTTACGGATTCTTGGACTTGGCGGATGCCCTGTATATAACGGAGGACCACATCAGTACAGCGAGCGGCAGATGAGCCGTCGCATTAAAAAGCTGGACAGGAAAATCCGGAAAACAGGTGGTGTCGATATTGTGCTGACGCACGCTCCCGCTGCAGGATACGGTGATGCGAGCGATCTTGCTCATAAAGGGTTTGAATGTTTTATTGAGTTGATGGACCGATATAAACCGCAGTATTGGATACACAGCCATGTCCATCTGAACTACGGACATGATATCCCACGCATAGTAAAACGCAATGGCACAACAATTATCAATGCTTATGAGAGATTTGATTTGGAGATACGGCAGGATTGAGTTCCCCTGTTGAAGAGGTGTGCATTCGTGGAACAATTTAGAACAGTTATCAAGTCTTTTGGTGTTTCCTCCGGTGGAGAGTCGGTATCCTCTGTCGTGCTGGACAACGGTATGATTTCCTGCGAAGTTCTAAGGAAAACGGAATGGATGTTTCCTCTATCTGTCAATGCTGTAAGGGCACGATCAAAACATCAGGCGGATACATATGGAAATATGTTGACGATTAAACATAAGTGTGCACCCCCTAAAACAAAAATGCACCCCCTATGCCTATTAGGGGGTGCACCGCAAAATTCTTATTACAATTTGGTATCCTAATAACAGTCATTTGCCAAAAAAGGCTGATTTTCTAACGAAAACCAGCCTTTTTAATTATTCACTCTTCACTCTTCACATTTCACTTTTCTCTACTATTCCCAAGCAAATACAAAAACATAGCTTATAGACATTTCTGCATAAATATGCTAAATTGTATTAAATCGATTTTAAAGGAGACCTTACCAATGGCTAACAAAAGTGACATTTCCCGCAATGCCTGCCAGCTTTTTGGCGCTCAGGCTAAATGCGGCTATGACTGGTGGTGGCATTCTTTCACCGCCCGCAACGCCCTCACCGGCGAAGAGAAGCCTTTCTTTATAGAATTTTTCCTCTGCAACCCTGCTCATGCCGGCGCTAAGCCCACTTTTGGTCAGCTTGGTGAAACTCCCTCCTACCTTATGGTTAAGGGCGGAGCATGGGGCGAAGACGCAGGCCAGCTCCACCGCTTTTTCTCCTGGCAGGAGACCGATGTTGCCTGGGGTGTCCCCTTCCATGTCAGCACCGGAGACTGCTATGTGGACGAAAAAGAGACCTATGGAAGCATCAGCATTTCTCCCGAAGATGCAGCCGCTCATCCCGAATGGATGTGCCAGAGCGGCAGCATGAGCTGGAAGCTTAAAATCAACAAGAAAATCGCCTTTAACGTTGGCTACGGCGCCGGAAAGCTTTTCCGCACCCTTCAGCTTTTCGAAATGTTCTGGCATGCCGAGGGTATTAAGACCCAGTTTGAAGGCGAAGTTATCTGGAACGGCCAGCGCTACATAGTAACTCCCGAAACCTCCTACGGCTATGCCGACAAGAACTGGGGCAAGGATTTCACCTCCCCTTGGGTTTGGCTCAGCTCCAATAACCTCACCAGCAAGCTCACCGGCAAGAAGCTTGAAAACAGCGTATTTGACATTGGCGGCGGCCGCCCCAAGGTTGGCCCCATTGCCCTCAAGCGCAAGCTTTTGTCCACCTTCTGGTATGAGGGCAAGTATTACGAGTTCAACTTCTCCAAGTTCTGGACCTTCACCCGCACCTTCTTTGATTGCCGCGAGACCGAGAGTCAGATTATTTGGCATGTTGAGCAGAAAACATGGCTCAACCGCATGGTTACCGACATTACCTGCGAAAAGAAGGATATGCTGCTGGTTAACTACGAAGCTCCCAACGGCAAAAAGCTCCATAACCGCCTTTGGAACGGCGGCAACGGCGTTGGCACCGTTAAGCTTTACCATTGCGGAAAGCTTATTGATGAAATCGAGTGCAAGAACATCGGCTGCGAATACGGCGAATATTGCTGAAAATAAAAAATCCGTTTTCCTAATTTGGAAAACGGATTTTTCAGGGTGTCAAAAAAGTGGCTTTGCCACTTTTTTGACACCCTGAAACCAGCATTTTTGAGCGATTTTCGCTCAAAAATGCATTGATTTTAACGTGCAGGGGGCCCTTTGCCCCC
>JAFYUG010000074.1 GCA_017558545.1 Oscillospiraceae bacterium
ACGCAGATAAGGTCGCAGACATAAAATGCGGCGGAGATGAGCATCAGCATTCTGAAGCCGATGACACCGGTGAAGTACAGCGCGCCGATGGCGCCGTTGAGGGCTATCCAAACAAGGCCGATGAGAAGGGTATCTCTGTTGGACTTGATGATGAAGCGGACGAACTTTTCATCGCTGCGCTTCATATAGTCCTTCAGAGGCTGGAAGGTCTGCTTAAGGAACTTCTGAGAGCCCATGGGCCAATAGTTTTTGGCGGGGATAAGCTGCATGACCATGTCAAACATCCAAATCACCCACATAATGTGGAAAAAGCTGAAATGCTTGAAAACGTCGAAGCCCTTCATAATGTCGAACTGGGAGGGGGCAAAGATGAGCAATGCGGCGGTGATTAAAAGCACAGCGCAGCGGAAAATGAAGCGCTTGTGGTAAAGGCGGCGGAAATAGGAAAGGAGTTTCTGTTTCTTCATAGGTTTCCTCACTTAATGTATATCTCAAGTATCATATCAATTGGAGAAATAAAATTCAAGGATTTTTCTCAATGAATTTTTTGCCTCCGGGGGAAGTCCCTCTCTCCGTTCTACAAAATCCGCTCTGCGGTGGGGGGTATAATCACTCCAAGGAGTTGAGTACATATGAGGAAAAAACAGTATCTTCTTTTGCCCCTGGCGGCCTTGATTATTCTCCTTTTGGGCAGCTGCAACTATTCAGGCGGGGAGAAGGATGGCTCCAATAATCCCGACTTTGTGGCCAGAGCGGAGCCATGGGCGGGGCTTGATGCCAGGGAGTTTTATAATGAGTCCACCGGCTGCACCCTGTGTTTGGGGGAGGAGGGAGCTTTTGCCCTCTATGCCCCCGGCCTCAGCCTTGAGGGCACTTATACCGCCACGGAGCAGGCTCTGAGCCTTGTGGGTGGAGGCGAGGAGGCCACGGCCTACCCCAGCGGCGGGGGCTATGTGCTCTCGGGCATGGGCGGGCTGTTTTTGCCCATGGAGAGCAAGGATAGCTTCACGGAAATGGGCGTTTTGAGAGCGGGGGACAGGGAGTATGCCGAGGAGACGGGAGGCATTTACCGCCTCAGCGACTATTCCCTCCGGCTGGCCTTGCAGTACCCCGAAACCATGAGCGCCCCCGAAAACCTCATCAGCGACGCTGTGGTGGTCTGGGATGGGGAGAGCGGCTACGTTGTGGGGCGCAACGTGACGGCAGATTACGATGAGGACGCCGAAGAGTTTATGGAAAGCTACATGGAGAGCGCCGCCCTATCGGACTTTCGCCAGCTTTATGGGGAGAAGGGGGAATTTGATAGCCTTGAGATGCTCAATGAGGGCATTTCGGGGCGCTTGGCCTCGGCGGAGGGAATTATCCTCGGCGGCGGGGAGAGGGTATATGTCAAGTGCATCATGTATACCTCCACCTACTCCGACGGCACGGAAAATTATATCTGCAAGTGCTTTTTCACCCTTGAGGGGGACACGGAGGCCTTCAATGCCCTCACATCCTCCGTGGTAAATATGACGGCGGTGAGAAGAAGGTAGTAGGCAAAATGCTTTGGGTGTGATAAAATGGGGAAAAATCCTTTTGTCAGGAGCTTTTGCCCATGAAAAATTACGACATACTCTTTTTTGACCTTGATGGCACTCTCACAGACCCCGGCCTTGGCATAACCAACGCCGTTATGTACTCTCTTGAGAAGTATGGCATGGAAGTTCCTCCCCGGGAGGCTCTTTATAAGTTCATCGGCCCTCCTCTCACCTGGTCTTATCAGACCTACTTCGGCTTTTCCGAGGAGAAGAGTGTGGAGGCCGTGAAGTTTTATAGGGAGCATTATTCCGTAATCGGCCTTTTTGAAAATGAGGTCTATGAGGGCATTCCGAAGCTTTTGGAGAGCCTTCGCGCCAAGGGCAAGACCCTTTGCGTGGCCACCAGCAAGCCTGAGAAGTTTGCTGTGGAGATTTTGGAGCATTTTGATATGGCCAAGTATTTCCACCATATCTGCGGCGCCAGCTTCGATGGCAAAATAGGCACAAAGCATGAGGTCATCGAGTATGCCCTTGGCCGCTGCGGCAATCCTCAGCGCAGTGATGTGCTTATGATAGGCGATAGGGAGCATGATATTCTCGGTGCCAAGGCCTCGGGACTTGGCAGCATGGGCGTGCTCTATGGCTATGGGGACAGAGCCGAGCATGAAGCCGCAGGGGCGGATTGCATAGTGGAAACCGTGGCGGAGCTTGCCGCGGCTTTGGATGCTTGACACTTGGCTGTGAAAAAAGTATAATACAAGGCGCGGAGATTTTTCCGTGCCTTGGTTTTTGCGCCGGTATGGCGGAACAGGCAGACGCAAGGGACTTAAAATCCCTCGATGGCAACATCGTACCGGTTCGATCCCGGTTACCGGCACCACGTCGGAGCAAGCTTTGTATCGCTTGCTCCGACTTTTTTCAAAAGTCAGAGCGCACTCACGCCGCTGCTCCTCCTTTTCAGCCGCGACCCCGCTTACGCTGGGCTCGCGTCTGATGATGAGCGCGGTTCGGATTTAGATTGCCCTGCTGCACCAGAAAAAGCCCATTTGTCGATAGGACAAATGGGCTTTTTCATCTAAACATGGCGATAGCTCTGCATCACTAATAGAGGAGATACACTCCACTCGC
>JAFYUG010000075.1 GCA_017558545.1 Oscillospiraceae bacterium
ATGTTGATGCCGTGGCCGATATTTTCCAGGCACGCATTGACCTTGGCAGCGACAACGACACCTATCCCGAAAGCGCAGAGGGCTGGATGAAGTATGCTCAGGTTCAGAAAAGCGGCAATTTCGTCTGCATGATAGTTCTTCCCGAGGGCTACACCATTCCCGAGAATGTTTTCGCTTCTTAAAATCACATAAAAATTAAAAAGAACGGCAGATTCCACGTGTGCTCGTAAAACAGATAAACCGACCTATGATTACGATCGTAGGTCGGTTTTGCTGTATGTAGGTTTTGGGCAGGCTCCCCTTGTCATGAGAGCTGTCAGCCTTTAGGCTGACTGAGGGGTAGTTTTCTCTCCCTCCGTCAAAAATCTAAGATTTTTGCCACCTCCCTCATCAGAGGGAGGCTTGGGTGCGGTGCAAAACTGTTTTATGAGCACCTGAATTTATGTCTGCCGTTCTTTTTTTTGTAACGGTTTTGTAACGCGCCTTTTGTTAGAATGCAAGGTGGTTTAGTATATACTGGCCGTAGTATATTATCCAGCCATATTTCATCCGGCAAAGGAGATTTATTATGATAAAAAACAGAACTGCCCAGTTGATTTTCCAGACTGTTTACTGCACTCTCGGCCTTGTGGGCTGCGTTGCCTGCCTTGGCATCTTCGATAACATCAATCTCATCCGTTGGGATTTTTACGTTCACTTCACCAACATCAGCAACTTCCTTTGCATAGCCGTTATGCTCATCGCCCTTATCCAGACCGCTAAGAAGGATGGCGATAGCTATGTTTCCGCTGTGCCCCTTTTGAAGTTTATAGGCATGCTGGGCATTTTGCTCACCTTCCTTGTTTTCAATATCATGCTGGCCGGTGCAGAAGGCCGAGACGTGCAGGCAAACTGGAGAGTTGGCAGCCTTATTTTCCATGTAACTCTCCCCATTCTCTACATAGCCGATTGGTTCTTGTTCTATGAGCGCAAAAAGTGCAAGTGGTATTACCCCATTGCATCCATCGCCTTCCCCCTTGCCTATGTTATCTTCCTGCTCATTCAGGCCATCATTTTGAAGTTTGACTCCTCCATCCTCATTCCCACCACAAGCACTCCTCTCATCTACCCCTATTTCTTCGTAAACCTCGAAACTCAGGGCGTTGGCGGCGTTTTCATGTGGATAGGCATTCTCACCGTGGCCTTCGTGGCCGTTGGCTTCATCTTCTTCGGCCTTGATAAGCTGGGCAAGAAAAGCGCATCCAAGTAAGATATTATGATATTTTCGTCTCTTTTAAACGAGGGCTTTATTAAGCCCGGCGATATACTGAAAACAGAAGACGGTTTTCATTTGGTCTATAAATCCATCGCCGATATTCTCGCCCTTAAGGGCATAGTGGATTTCCCCGACTCCGAGGGTGCAAGACTGCTTACAAGCCGCTTTTTTGACGATTGGTTTTTATACGCAGTAACCGAAGACTCTCGCTGCACCTATGGTCTTCTCAAGCTCCGCGAGCAGGAGTTTGACGCTGAGGACGGTCTCCCTGCCGACGGCGACACCCCCGGCGTGACCGTTTCCTTCATAGC
>JAFYUG010000076.1 GCA_017558545.1 Oscillospiraceae bacterium
CGATATAGACTATCGTCTGCGATATGTGCTGCGCACGCGATATGTTTTCTTCGAAAACGAGAATATTGTAGCCGACCGCCTTTTTTATGCTCCGTAGAACAGCCAAATATAGATATACGCAGGGATGATGGCCGCGAGGGTAAAGGGGATGCCGATTTTCATAAAGTCGCTGTTTTTAACTTCATAGCCCTCCTTGCGGAGTATGCCAATACCGGTGATATTGGCGCTGGCGCCTACGGGGGTGAGGTTGCCGCCCAAGGTTGCGCCGCTGAGGAGGCCGAAGTAAATCAGGGTGGGGTCAACGCCCATGGCGGCGGCTATGCCCTGAGCCACGGGCAGCATGGTGGCCACATAGGGGATATTATCAATGAAAGCAGAGATAATAACGCTGGCCCACACAATTATAGTATAGATAAGGAAGATGTTTCCGCCGCCTATCTTGGTGAAGAGGCCTGCAAGAGCATCCACAACGCCTTCCTCGGTGATGCCGCCCACCACGATGAAAAGGCCGAAGAGCAGCAGCACGGTCTGATAGTCTATCTCCTTGATGGGAGCAAGAAACGCCTTGAGGCTGCCTTCGCGGACAGCCTTATACACCGCGCCTATGAGCATGAGTCCAACGCAGATAAGGCCGTTGGTGAGGGCGGGGCGATTGGGGAAGAGGGATGCGGCAATGAGGCCGAGGACAGTTGCCAAAAGCAAGATGCTGGGCACATAGTCCGTGACCACAGTTCTCTCGCCCCCCTCCACCTTGGCGGTTTCCCTGCGGAAAATAACAAGCAAAATTATGGCGGAAATCACCGCTCCCAGCTCCACGGCGAAGAAGATGGAGGGTTTGCCGTGGTAAACGAAGAAGTCATTAAAGCTCATGCCTGCGTAGCCCCCCAGAAGAATGCTGGTGGTATCGCCCACCAAGGTGGCGGCCCCCTGCAAGTTGGAGGACACGGCAATGGAGATGATCATGGGCACGGGGTTCAGCTTCAAGCGCTTGGCCATGGCCATGGCGATGGGGGCAATCATCAGCACGGTTGCCACATTGTCGATGAAAGCGGAGACTATGCCTGCGAAAAGGGAGAGGATGACGATGGCCCACTTAACATTGGGCACTTTCTCCACGATGATGTCGCTGAGCAAAAAGGGCATTTTGGACTCGATTACCAGAGCCACTGTGCCCATAGTGCCCGCAATCATCAAAAGCACGTTGAAGTCTATATACTCCATGAGCTTGCCGAGGGGCATCATGCCGCTGGCCACAAATATGGCGGCAGACACAATGGCAATCAGGGGTCTCCACTTTTGGAAAGTGAGCATGAGAATATATGTGAGAGCAAAAAGGATAATGGCGAAAGTCATTTTAGTCCTCCGAAAAATATTTCTAAGAAAATAATATGTGCTCTCGCCGCTAAACACAAGTTAAGAGTGTGTTAGTTTTTTCTCTTGAAAAGGCGGCAGAGAGGGTTATAATATATTTAGATATTCTAAAAGGAGCTTCACCATGCCCGAATTTGTAGTCAAAAGCGAATATAGCCCCTCCGGCGACCAGCCCGAGGCCATTGCCAAGCTTTCCGAGGGCTTCCGCAAGGGCCTTAAGGAGCAGGTGCTTTTGGGCGTGACCGGCTCCGGCAAGACCTACACCATGGCCAAGGTTATTGAGCAGCTTCAGCGCCCCACCCTGGTGCTGGCTCATAACAAGACCCTTGCCGCCCAGCTTTGCAGCGAGTTTCGTGAGTTTTTCCCCGATAACGCCGTTGAATACTTTGTTTCCTACTACGATTACTACCAGCCCGAGGCCTATATCCCCAGCACGGACACCTTCATAGAGAAGGACGCCAGCATCAACGAGGAAATTGACCGTCTGCGTCTTGCGGCCACCGCCTCCCTTTTGGAGCGGCGCGATGTTATCGTTGTGGCTTCCGTCAGCTGCATTTACGGCCTTGGCGAGCCGGACGATTTTGAAAAGATGATGGTCACTCTCCGGGTGGGCGCGGAAATGCCCATGGAGGAGCTCTTCCACCGGCTTATAGACATACGCTACGAGCGCAATGACATTGCCTTCGAGCGCAATATGTTCCGCGTTCGTGGGGACACCGTTGAGCTTTGGCCTGCCTACTGGGCAGACAGCGCCCTGAGAGTTGAGTATTTCGGGGATGAGATTGAGCGCATCAGCGAAATTAACCCCCTCACCGGCAAGGCCATACGCTATCTTCAGACCATTCCCGTTTGGCCTGCCAGCCACTACGTTACCACCCACGAGAAGATGGAGAGGGCGGCAAGGGAAATCCGCAAGGAGTGCGAGGAGAGGGTTGAATATTTCAAGGCTGAGGGCAAGCTCATAGAGGCTCAGCGCATTCATGAGCGCACCAACTATGACCTTGAGATGATGACGGAGCTGGGCTACTGCTCCGGCATTGAAAATTATAGCCGCATTATCTCCGGCCGCGCCCCCGGCTCTCCCCCCATGACCTTGCTGGACTATTTCCCCGAGGACTTCATCATGTTCATAGACGAAAGCCACGTCACCCTCCCACAGGTTCGCGCCATGTATAATGGCGACAGAGCCAGAAAGGAGAGCCTTATAAACTTCGGCTTCCGTCTGCCCTCCGCCGCCGACAACCGCCCCTTGAAATTCCACGAATTTCAGGATAGGCTCAATCAGGTCTGCTATGTCTCCGCCACCCCTGCCGACTACGAAAAGGAGAGAGCCGAGGCCATTGCCGAGCAGATTATCCGCCCCACGGGCCTCACCGACCCCGAAATTTTCGTCCGTCCCACGGAAAATCAGATAGACGACCTTATAGACGAAATCCACGCCCGCACCGCCAAGAGCCAGCGCTGCCTTGTTACCACCCTCACCAAGCGCATGGCCGAGGATCTCACCACCTATCTCACCGCCGCAGGCATACGCTGCCGCTATATGCACCACGATATTGATGCCATGCAGCGCATGGAGATTATCCGCGACC
>JAFYUG010000077.1 GCA_017558545.1 Oscillospiraceae bacterium
CATACGGCGGCGAATATGCCCCAGCCCCAAAGGGGGTAGACGGGGGCAATGGAGCAAAGGACAATGGGGGTATAAGTTCCCGCAATGAGAAAGTAAATTCCGCAGTGGTCAAGAACGCGGAAAACTCTCTTGCCTGTGCCTATGGGCAGGGCGTGATAAAGTGTGGAAAAGGTGTAGAGCACTATCATGCTGAGGCCATATATTATGGAGCATACTATGCCTCTTGTGTTCCCGTGTGATATGGAAACCAAAAGGCAGCTAACTAGTGCCGGTATGCCAAAGGCTGCGCCAACGATGTGAGAAACATAGGAGAATATTTCCTCGCCCTTTGTGTAGCGGGGTAAAGAGGGACTTGCTTTCATGATAAATCTGCCTTTCGAAGTGAACTTGCTTGTGGGAATATTCTATGTGCCGAGGGGCAAAAAAGGCAAGCTACTGCCCCGAAAAGCGCTCCACAGCCTGGTTTTGAAGAGTAGAGAGGGCCGGAAAAGCTCTCTACTCATAGTAGAACTGCGGAAAAAGGCCGAAAAAATGGCTTTTTAAGCTTCGTCCTATTGTAAGCGGTGGCGGAGAATGGTAAAATGTCGGGAAAGAGAAAAAGTTTTCTGCGGAGGACGAAAGATGAAAAAACTCCTTTCAGCCCTTGTGGCTTTATTAATATTTGTCAGTATTTTCACCCCGGGAGTTTTTGCCGCGCAGGCTGCGGAAGAGGAAACGGCCGAAAATGCCATAGACTTTTCCCGCTTCGAGGGCAAGACCGCCGGGGATGTTGTGGAGGCCTTTCTCAATGAATGGGGCATCAAGCGCGATAGCCTTACCTTGGGATACTATAACACCGTAACCGGCGAGGAATATTACCTCAATGGCAATAAATACATGGTGGCCGCCAGCGTATATAAGCTGCCCCTGAATATGTATTATTCCGAGAAGGTATACCTTGGGGAAATGGACTGGTCCACCCGCTTCCAAAATGTCACCTATGAGGATATTCAGACCAGCAGCATTATCTCCAGCAATAACGAGCTCAGCGAAATTTTGCAGGAGGCCATAGGCAGCTACAGAGATTACAGAACTGCCATCGCCCCCTATGTGGGCGTAAATACCCATACTGTTGAAGAGCGCTATTATCAGGGCAACGACTTCACCGCCCGCCAAATAATAACCGCTTTGAAAAAGCTTTATAACGAGCCTGAGCGCTACCCCAGAGTTTTGGACTATATGCTCAAGGCCGCCCCCGATAACTATTTTTCCTATGAAGAACACCGCTACGATATAGCCCATAAGTATGGCTACCTTAAATATGATGGCCACAGAATAGTCAACGATGCCGCCATTGTGTATACCCCCGATCCCATACTTTTGGTAATGTTCTCCGATAACTCCTATAATGCCATTGGTGTTATGAGCGCTTATTGCAGCCTCATGTGCGATTATAGCGAGTATACCCGCTATCTCCGGGAAAGCGGACAGCTGGAAACCGAGGAAGAGGTGGAAGTAACTCCCGAGCCCACTCCCGAGGTGGAGGCAAGTCCCGAGCCCACTCCCGAAGCCACTCCCGAAGTTACCGCTGCGCCCACTCCCGTGCCCACCCCTGCCCTTACAGTAGTCCCCGCTGTGGACACCACCAAGGCGGAGAAGGTGGAGTTTGAGTTCACCAAAATACATGCTCTGGCTATATTTGCCGCCGCAGCAGGCATACTATCCCTTGTGTTCTTCCTTTTGAAGAAGCTGCGCCCTGCAAGCAAGGTGATAGCTATAATCTTGCTTATGGTCTTCGGCATAGCCTTTGTTGCCCTTTGCACCATAGCCGTGGGCAACGCCATAAACGGCACTCTCTTCCCTGAAAAGGATGATGCCCCCGTGGCACCTCCTCCTGCCGAGGTAGTGGACACACCCAATCTCCCCGCCGAAACTCCCCAGCAGATTCCCGATAAGGTCATGCCCACGGAGTATGTTGTGAGCGATGAAAGCGCCGAGGAAATTCTCAACCTTGCCCAGTTTGCGGGAACTCTCAAGTATGTGGACGGCAAAGCAAGCGAGGAATATGCCGCTCTGTATGAGCTGAACACTCTGCTGCCCGAATGCACCGTTGAATACACCGTGGAGCTCTATGGCCTTGAGCTTAGCAATGATATAGAGAGCCTCAGAATTGAGGACTTCTCCATCATGGATCCCGAGCCTTTGATGGAAAAACTGGAATACCTGCCCAATCTCAAGACCCTTGATATAGAAGAGCTTTGGTTTTCCAACGAAACCGTTGAGGCTATCATGGAAAAATATCCGGAGATAGATATAATTTGGACGGTGAATGTTGGAGATTGGACCATAAGCAGCGAAATTCTTTGCTTCTCCACCCAGCAGGGTGATAATCCCAAGTATAGATACACTAGCGAGGAGCTCGCTCCCATCTTCAAGCATTGCACCGAGCTCGTGGCCTTGGATTTGAGCCATAACGATATTTCCTCCCTTGAGGGCATTGAAAACCTCACTAAGCTGCAGGTTCTCCTTTTGGGCGATAACACCAACATCGTGGATATTTCTCCCCTTGCTGAGCTTACGGAGCTTCAGTATCTGGAGCTTTATCAGGCCGATACAACCGACTTCAGCCCCCTGCTCAGCCTAGAAAAGCTGACGGATTTGAACCTTAGCTATTGCTGGGGACTTGAAAACTGCGACTTTTTGGATGTGCTCCCCAACCTAGAGCGAGTCTGGATGCGCAGTACCGCCATCCCTGCGGAGCTTTGGGAAAAGACAATTTATAAGTATAATGATATAAAAATTCTCTTCTGGCATGAATCTGCCGGAGCGGAAGTGGGCGGCTGGAAAAATCACGAAAAGACCAGGATCCTCACCGAAGCCTTCCGCAATTGGGACTATGTAGAAGAGTTCACTTCCTGGGATAATATCAGCTATACCGATACAGATAACCTTTATTAAAAAAAGAAGAAGAAGGGTATGACCCTTCTTCTTTTTGCATTTAAAGGCTCCCTTGCAAAGGGAGTTGTCAGCAAAGCTGGCTGAGAGGGCAAAGGGAACGGTCAAGACCGTTCCCTACTTCGGAGACGGCAAGCGGCGGCCCTACGGCTGCGCGTCGATTTCAATCTACCTCGTCATTGCGAGGACTTGGCTCCCCCTCTGGGGGAGCTGTCAGCGAAGCTGACTGAGAGGGCTGGCGACGCGGCAATCCGCATTCCCCTTGAGAATCCCTCACAGATAATCCCGCAGAGCCTTGGCCAAATGCTCTTCAAGGGCAATGAGCTTTTTGCATATATCCTTGCTTCTCTCGCCCGCGGCGCTATATTCGTTGAGATAGCGGCTGAGGCTTTTAACCCCCATGTTGCAGCCGTCCACCATCAAATCGGCAATGGTGGCGTCGCACTTATCAAGGCCCATCTTCACTTCCGTTTTCATGAAGCTCATGCTTTTGGCAATAAAGGCAGGCTCCTTGCCCTCGTCCTTATATCGGTGAAGCTCCTTTTCAATTTCGTTTTTGAGCTTCTGGTGCTCATGTCGGGAGGCCTCCAGTATATCCTTCATGCCGGTGCTCTCTGCTCTGTCGAAAACCTCGTTGATGGAGTCTAAGCCCATTTTTATGCCTGCATCGCATTCCCGCAAAAGCTTTATGGTGTCCTGTTCAATCATTTGGTAAATCTTCTCCTTTTGTTTTTTCTTTAGTATTCTCACAAGGATGAAAAATATGCACTTTGCTTGACACTGAGGCGGTGTAGGAATAAAATAAAAAAGTTAAAGCTTTATTTAAGGAGGATAGGCAAATGGAAAAAAGCGGATGGAATTATGCCCAAAACAGAGAGTGCCCCTATTTCCCCTGCCACAAGGTGGCGGACGGAGAGGAGTTTAACTGCTTTTTCTGCTTTTGCCCCCTTTATGCTCTTGGGGAAATTTGCGGAGGCAAATTTTGCTATACCGAAAGCGGTATAAAAGATTGCAGCAATTGCCCCTTGCCCCATCTCAGCGGAGGCTATGAATTCGTCATGAAAAAGCTTCCTTCCGTAACGGAGCTTGCACGCAAAAAATAAAGCATAAAATATTACTACCCGGAGGAATTCCAAAATGGCAAAAAAACAGTTCAAAGCAGAATCCAAGCGTCTTTTGGATTTGATGATCAATTCTATCTATACCCACAAAGAAATTTTTCTTCGTGAGATTATATCCAACGCGTCCGACGCCATAGACAAGCTCTGCTATGTGTCCCTCACCGATGATGGCGTAGGCCTTGGCCGCAGCGACTTCCGCATCCGTGTAAAGGTGGACGAGGAAGAGGGCACCATCACCGTTTCCGATAACGGCATAGGCATGAGCAAAGAGGACATGGAGAGCAATCTTGGCGTTATCGCCCGCAGCGGCTCTTTGAAGTTCAAGAGCGAGCTTAGCGAGGAGGATGCGGAAAAAGCCGACATAGACATCATCGGCCAGTTCGGCGTTGGCTTCTACTCCGCCTTCATGGTCAGCGACAAGGTCACCGTTATCTCCCGCGCCTACGGTGCTGACACTGCCTGCAAATGGGAAAGCAGCGGCGCTGATGGCTACACTGTTACCGAGTGCGAAAAGGAAGGCCTTGGCACCGATATCATCATGCATCTTAAGGCCGACAGCGAAGAGGAAAAGTATAGCCAGTATCTGGACTCTTTCCGCCTCAAGGAGCTTGTTAAAAAGTATTCCGACTATGTCCGCTGGCCCATCGTTATGGACATCGAAGGCTATGAAAAGCGCGAAACCGGAGAGATGGACGAAAACGGCCAGCCCAAAACCGAGTATATCGAGGTTTGGAAGGAAGAGACCGTCAACAGCATGATTCCCATTTGGCAGAGAGCCAAGAGCGAGGTCAGCGACGAGGATTGCAAGAACTTCTATAAAGAGAAGTTCCATGACGCAGAAGAGCCCCTTGCCGTTATCCGCATCAACGCCGAAGGAGCAGTAAGCTACAAGGCCATGCTCTTCATCCCCGCAAAAGCACCCTTCGACTATTATTCCCGCGATTACCAGCCCGGTCTGCAGCTTTATTCCAGCGGCGTTGTTATCATGGATAAGTGCGCCGACCTGCTGAGCGATTGCTTCCGCTTTGTCCGCGGCATCGTGGATTCTCAGGATCTCAGCCTGAATATCTCCCGCGAAATGCTCCAGCATGACCGTCAGCTGAAGGTTATTGCCTCCAACATTGAAAAGAAAATCAAGAGCGAACTTAAAAAGCTCCTCACCAATAATGCCGAAGCTTATGAAAAGTTCTGGAAGGCCTTCGGAACTCAGATTAAGTATGGCATCGTCAGCGATTACGGCATGAAGAAGGATATGCTCAAGGATCTCCTTGCCTACCCCGTAAGCGGCGAAGAAAAGTTCATTTCCCTTGAAGAGTATGCAAAAAAGATGCCTGAGGGGCAGAAATATATATACTATGCAGCTGCGGAAAATGTTGCCCGCGCCAGCAAGCTTCCCCAGACCGAGCAGGTTTTGGAAGCCGGTTACAGCCTCCTCTATATGACCGAGGACGTGGACGAATTCGTGGTGCAGCTTCTGGGCGAATATGAGGGCAAGAAGTTCTGCAACGTAAGCAGCGATGACCTTGGCCTTGAAACCGACCTTCAGAAGGCCGATACCCAGCGTCTTGAGGACGAAAACCGCGAAATGCTGGATTTCTTCAAGGAAAGCCTTGGCGACGAGGTCGTGGACGTTCGCCTTTCCCATAAGCTGAAGAGCTTCCCCGTGTGCATCACCACCGAGGGCGAAATTACCCTTGAGGTTGAAAGATATTTCCGCTCTCTCCCCGGCGCAAACACCGAAAATCTCAAGGCCAGAAAGGTTCTGGAGCTTAACGGCAGCCATAGCGCCTTTGAAGCTCTCAAAAAGGTTTGGAGCGAGGATAAGGAAAAGTCCGCTAAGCTCATCAAAATCCTTCTCTGCCAGGCAAAGCTGGTTGCGGATATTCCCTTGGATGACCCCGCTGAATACACCGAACTGGTCTGCGGTCTTTTCTGATTTCCAGTTGACATAATTAACTATCTGCTGTATGCTGAAATGGTATTGTATGCAGGGGAAATTACCCCTGCCCATTCCCGTTTATATATTAAGAATTCGGAGATAAGCTATGAGCAAAACTCTCGGCATATACATCCATATACCCTTCTGCGCATCAAAATGCGGCTATTGCGATTTTTATTCCCATTCCGGCTGCGATATGCTGATGCCCAGATACCATAACGCAATCATTGACCATATCAAGGAGGCAGGACCCCAGCTCCAGCAGTATTATATTGATACTGTCTATTTCGGCGGCGGCACTCCCAGCTACTATGGCGCAAAAAGAATTTGCGAGATATTCAACGCCCTTAAGATGAACGGCCTTGTCTATCGCTCTGCGGAGGTTACCATAGAGGTAAATCCGGACTCCATCACCCGTCATGAGCTGAAGCTGCTGAAAAGCGAGGGCTTCAACCGCGTCAGTATAGGCGCTCAGTCCGCCAACGATGATATACTCAAGCTCATTGGCCGCCGCCATAACTGGGCGCAGGTGGAGCAGTGCGTACGCGATGCCCGCAGAGCAGGCTTCCGCAATGTGAGCATAGATCTTATCTATGGCCTTCCCAGCCAAACCAAGAGCGATTGGGCGGATACTCTCCGCAAGGCCATCGCCCTGAAGGTGGACCATATCTCCTGCTACGGTCTCAAGCTTGAAGAGGGAACACCCATGTATGCCTACAAGGGCTCTCCCTTCCTTCCCGATGATGATGAGCAGGCGGATATGTATCTCTACACCGTTGAAACCCTTGCCAATAACGGCTATAAGCAGTATGAGATAAGCAACTTCTGCCGCAGGAAGAAATATTCCAAGCATAATCTTAAGTATTGGCTTTTGAGAGATTATATGGGCTTCGGCCCGGGAGCCCACTCCAACGTTGCCGGCGTTCGTTATAGCTATGTTCGTGACCTTGTTAAATACATAAACAACGTAAACTCCGGCGAAAAGCTTGTGGACGAATATGAAAAAATCGGCCTTTTGGATAGAGCCGCCGAGTATATAATGCTTGGTATGCGCACCAGCAAGGGCATATCTCAGAAGGAATATCACAAGATATATAAGTGCGATTTCGAGCCCATGGAAGAGCTTCTCAGAGAGTTTGAGAAAAAGGGCTGGGCGGTAAGCGCCAAGGGACGCTGGAGATTCACCGCCGCAGGCTTCCTTCTCTCCAACCTGCTTATTGGCCTCATGCTGGAAAAGCAGGCGGAACTGAAACGAAGCGGCAATCCGTGGACAGACAGAGCTGAAAGCGTTGTGGGCGATGCCCAGCTGCCCGAAGGCGAAGAAGTTTTTTATAGAAGCTGAGACAGGAGATAGATATGAAGCTTAATGACGAAAACGAAAAGAAGGTTTCCGCCAATAAAAAAGGCGGCTCCCATGTGAAGCAAAAGCCCCCCAAGCCCGTAAAGGAAAAGCCCGAAAAGGCACCCAAAGCCCCCAAGGAGAAGCCCGTAAAGGCACCCAAAGCTCCCAAGGAAAAGCCCGTAAAGGCTCCCGGGGAGAAAAAACAGGGCAAAGGCAAGGGCAA
>JAFYUG010000010.1 GCA_017558545.1 Oscillospiraceae bacterium
GCGGGCGTACGGGTATGAGGAATGTTTTATTTAACGCATTTAAAGCCTCCCTTGTGCAAAGGGAGGTAGCTTTTTGCGGAGCAAAAAGACGGAGGGATTGCCTTGGCTCCCCCTCCGGAGGAGCCGGCACGGTGTCTGCCGTGACCGAGAGAGCTGACGGAACGGTCAAGACCGTTCCCTACGGTGAAACAAGCTCCACCATCCCTGTCATACCGACCGAGCGACAGCGAGTGGAGCGTATCTCAAAAAACGGGCGAACACAGTTCGCCCCTACAAAACGGGTCGTCGGGGACGCCGACCCCTACAATTAGCGCAGACTAAAAACATAGTCATTGCGAGGAGCCGCAGGCGACGTGGCAATCCGTAGCCCCTACAGGTAAGACCTCCACCATTCCTGTCATACCGACCGAGCGAAGCGAGTGGAGAGTATCTCTTTGAACACCTCATCAGTCACGCATTCGCGTGACAGCTTCTCCGGGGGGAGAAGCCTTTAAAATAGGAAAAAGGCCGCATTAGGCGGCCTTTTTCTTTATATTAACCTTAAATCCAAATACTAATCTTAATCCTTCATCAGGTGGACATTTACATGAGCATAGCTCATCTTTACGCCGTTGCGCTCGAAGCTCTCGCGGACACCTTCCATGAGACCGAAGTATACATCCCAATAATCGGCATTATCGCACCATACGCGGACGATGTATTCAACGGTGGAATCCTTGTAGGCGCCAACCACAACGAAGGGGGGCTGGAAATCAGAGATGCCCTTCTGAGCCTCGATTGCCTCGAAAATTGCCTTCTTGACTTCCTCGGTGGTGTTATCATAGGAAGCATTGAAGGTGAGGTCAACGCGGCGGAGAGGATTTCGGCTATAGTTTACGATGCTGGCGGCGGTTACATCGCCGTTGGGGATGGTTACAACGCGGTTATCCAGAGTGTCGATAACGGTGTAGAACAGACCAACGCTCTTGACGGTACCGAGGTTTGCGCCAACCTCAATGAGGTCGCCCTGAACGAAGGGGCGGGTCAGCAGCAGGGTAACGCCGGAGAAGAGGTTGCTCATAACGTTCTGAACGCTAAGGCTGAGAGCCAGACCGGCAACGGAGAGCACGGCAACCAGAGAAGCGGTGTCGATGCCGACGGCCTCGGCAACGATGATGATGGCAAGAGCCCAAAGCAGGATCTTCAGAGCGGTCATAACGAAGCCCTTGAGAGTGCCGTCAATCTTGCTGCTCTTCTGCAGAAGCTTGCCCACAACGGTGGTGACAACCTTGATTGCGATGAGGCAGACGAAGAAGATAATAATAGCACCAAGGATGTTGCTGCCGCCTTCGAGGCCTATCTTAGCCAAAAATTCTTTAACAAATTCCATGATTAGTTCCTCCTTTTTGATTTGACCCCACCATTATACCATCACAAAATGAAAAATCAAAGGCAAAGTCCCTATATTAGGCGGCCTCACATAGGGATTTACACGGTTTTGAATGAATCTTTTTCCCCGCAGCTGTCCCCGCCTCTTTTGAAATACACAAAGTATTTCTGCAAGAGCCGGAAAAAGCTGCAAGAAAAAACCTTCTATTCAAAACTGCAAAGCACTCCAAAGTAATATATTTTTCTGCAAGACAAAGAAAAAATCCATGGCAAGGCTGTCGCCTGCCATGGATTTTCTTCGAAGTATTGCGGGAAAAGATACACTTTGGAGCGTA
>JAFYUG010000078.1 GCA_017558545.1 Oscillospiraceae bacterium
CTTTAAATGCGTGATCTCACCCATAAGCCTGTCATACCGACCGAGCGACAGCGAGTGGAGTGCATCTCCTATTTCGGCAATCCCTCAGTCAAAAATCTTCGATTTTTGCCAGCTCCACTTAGTTCCCTCCTCGCGGCGTAGCCGCTGCGGTCGATTGCTGAAAATGTGCCACCGGCATATTTTCTTAACGCATCGACACAAGGGAGCCTTTAAAAGCAAAAGCTTTAGCCCTTGTGCCCCAGCCCCCTTGAAAAGGGGGGCTTTAAATTTACACCGTAGGGGCGAGCATTGCTCGTCCGCTTATCGAACACAGTTCGCCCCTACAATTCGGGTCGTCGGGGACGCCGACCCCTACGGCTGCGCGGAAAACCAATATTTCGCCTTTAAAAGCAAAACCGGCAGCACCCGAGGGTGCTGCCGATTCCGCTGAAAAGAGGAAAAAAATCAGGAAAAAAGCTTATTAAGTTCCGCGCTTTCCTCCACATTATAGATAACCATGCCAATGACATCACCGTTATCATTCTTCTTGGGGACAAAAGCAGCGGCGCGGCGCTTGGCGGCCTTCATTCCGGCGCAAGAGCCAAGTTCCACATGGACGCAGCCCTTTTCGGCGGCAAGGATGTTATGCTTCAGGCCATTAAGGGGCAGAGAATAAATCTCTTTGTCGGCATAGTGAAGCAGCACGCGGCGGTCGCTTACATAGTATTTGCAGCCTTTATAGACATTCTTTCTGTCCAGAAGGGGGCTCGCAGCCAAATAGAGCACAACGGCCAGAACAACGAAAATGAGCCAAGGGTTGGTATCCGCTTTTCCTGCGAGGATTATATAGCCGATAATGAGGACTATTGCGGCCACAACGCAGCCGATCCAGCGGGTCATAAGGCTCTTTTTGGTGTCTGCGTTAATGAGGGGGAAGGCCTCGGGAGCACCCTTCCACAGGATGTTTTCGTCCTGCTCCAGCTCCTTCAATACTTCGGGGGCGGTTTCAAAAGTTCTTGCCATAGGGAAAAATCTCCTTTAATTTATTTGCTTTTTACATTATTATTTTATCATTCGCCCCCATAAATTGTGTGCAAAGGCCGCCCCATGTTATTGTTAAAGCTTTGTTAAGTTCCCGCTTATTCTTAACAGAAATTTTACCCCGCCAATTCCCCTTGGCATGATATAATAGCTTGAGAGATTATGAGAAAGGAGAATCGCCATGCAAAAGCGCAAACGCAGCTTCCCCACCTTCATCCGCGAGAGCTTCCCCATCTCCCTGCGGGATGCCCTCATAAGTTTGGGCATACTGGGCTGCGGCGTGGTGCTGTGCTTCTTCCTTCAGTTTATAAGCGACACGGACTTCCACGTTCCTCTCATTTTCGTGCTGGCGGTACTCCTGGTTTCACTGTTCACCGACGGATATTTCTTCGGTCTCATCGCCTCCGTTCTCTCCGTTTTTGCCGTTAACTTCGCCTTCACATATCCCTATTTCCACTTCAACTTTTCCATGACGGGCTATCCCCTCACCTTCCTTTGTATGTTCGTGGTTTCCGTCAGCACCTGCACCCTCATGAGCCGCGTGCGGGCAGGAGAGCAGATGCGTCTTGAAGCGGAAAAGGAGAAAATGCGGGCAAACCTCCTCCGCGCCATCTCCCATGATTTCCGCACCCCTCTTACCAGC
>JAFYUG010000079.1 GCA_017558545.1 Oscillospiraceae bacterium
CCTGTGGCCTTCGGCGCTGTTATCATAGCCGGGGGAGATTTCGACGGTGGCCGCCCATTTGCCATCGGAGCTGAGGCTTATGGAGCCGCCCTCGGTGGCGGGGCATTCCAGCATCTCGATAATCATACCCTGAGCATTTTTTAGCACAAGGCTCTCGCCGCCCTTAAGGGAGAGACCGAAGGGGGCAACATCGGGGCTTTGGGTCTTGTCGGAGCAGTAAACCACCATGTATTCATGGGCGCTGAGGGTAGTTCCGGCGGGGAAGAGGAACTTATCGTTGCCTATGTTGTCGGTGAGGACAAAGCCGGAAATATCTATGGCCTCCTCGGCGGTGTTATAAAGCTCAACCCAGTCGCAGCGCAGGCCGTATTCACCGGCGTAGGCGCTGTTTGCGGCGGAAAACTCCGTGATGCGCAGGGGGGAGAGGCCGGAGTTATATATGTCCCTGGCCTCCTCGGCGGTGGCGGAGTTGGCTCTTGCAGGGGTGACGGCATCGGTGAGCACCCACTGGCCGTCCTCGGAGAGCACCATGGAGCGGTTAATGTCGCTGGCTATGGTGGTCATAGAGTCCACAATGGCGTTGTTGGAAGCTATGAGGTAAAAGCTCTCGCCGCCGGAGCGGGAAATGGCAAAGGGTGCGTAGGAAGGCTCCTCCACCAGCTCGTCGCAGTAGACAACATAGTAGGAGTCGGGATTAATAATAGTACCTTGGGGGAAGGCGTAGCGGCTGCCCCCTGCAATGTCACCCAGCTGATAGCCGCTGAGGTCAAAGGGATAATCGGCGCTGTTATAGATTTCAATGAAGTCGCAGCAGCGTCCATCGGCGTTGGGGTAGGCGGTGTTGCCTGCCAAAACCTCGCTTATGTATACGGGGAAAAGCCGTCCGCTGCTATTATCCGTGAGAGTGCCCAGCATGAAGCAGGAGGCAAGCAGCGCCGCGGCCACAATAAACCATAGCGCCATGGCCAGCTTGCCCTTCCTGCCCTGAGGAATGAGGGCACGGAAGAATTCTTTGTCTAATTTCTTCATATCTTTAATATCACTTTCTTAAAGAGCCATGGAATAAAGCTCATTTTTGCTGTAACCGGTCTCGGCGGCGGCCTTCTTGCAGGCCTCCTTGAGGCTCATGCCCTGAGCGCGGTAAGCTTCCACAATCCTGAGGGCGTCCTCTTCCGTGAGCTGGGTGGGCTCTTCCTCGCTCTTGCCGGCAATTACAAGGACAAATTCGCCCTTGGGGGGAGTGGCGGTGAAATGCTCAATGGCGCCGGAGAGGGTGGTGCGAATAACCTCCTCGTGGAGCTTGGTCATCTCGCGGCAAAGGGCAATATCTCTGTCCCCGAAATAGTCCATGAAGTCGCTTAGAGTGCGCATAAGCTTGTGGGGGGCTTCGTAGAAAATCATGGTGCGCTTTTCGCCCCTCAGCTCCTCAAGATGCTCGCGGCGGCTTTTATTATTGGTGGATAAAAAGCCCTCGAAGCAAAAACGCTGGGTGCTGAGACCGCTCATGGCAAGGGCGGTTACGCAGGCGCTGGGGCCGGGGATGGCTATAACCGTGATGCCGTGGATGGCGCATTGGCGAACTATGTCCTCGCCGGGGTCGGATATGGCGGGCATACCTGCGTCGGTTACAAGGGCGCAGCTCTCGCCCATCATCAATCGGCTTAAGAGCTTTTCCCCCATTTCTGCCCTGTTATGCTCGAAATAGCAGATAAGGGGCTTTTTTATTTCAAAGCGGTTGAGGAGTTTCAGTGTAACGCGGGTGTCCTCGGCGGCTATGAAGTCCACCTCTCTAAGGGTGTCCAGCCCACGGGGGGACATATCGCCCAGATTGCCTATGGGCGTGCCCACAAGATAAAGAATTCCTGCCATGGTGCTTCTCCTATCTATGATAGATTTCCTTGATTTCGCTTGTGTCCTCGCCCTCGTCGGTGTCCTCCTGGCGGATGATGCAGTCGGCGCCGGCGGGGATCATGCAGCCGGTCATCAATCGGACGGCCTGGCCCCGCTGCAGTTGGGTCAGCTGTGTGGCCTGGCCGGCGTACAGCTTTTCTACCACCTGCAGCGCGGCAGGAGACTCCGCTGAAGCGTTTGCCGTATCTGCGGCAATGACGGCGTAGCCGTCCAGCGGAGAGCGGTCAAAGGGC
>JAFYUG010000080.1 GCA_017558545.1 Oscillospiraceae bacterium
GGTCATTGCGAGGACTTGGCTCCCCCTCTGGGGGAGCTGGCTGGCCGCAGGCCAGACTGAAAGGGCTTGCGCTCATGGCAATCCGCAACCCCCTATGCGGCGGGAAGTGGGCAGCCCATTGCATTCCTGCCGGACTGCCGATTTCCACCCATCCTGTCATACCGACCGAGCGACAGCGAGTGGAGCGTATCTCTTAGTCTCCCACCGGTCTTTTTGCTACGCAAAAAATCCAGCCCCCTCTGACGAGGGGGCTGGGCAGGTGCGGAGATTATTTTGT
Source organism: Oscillospiraceae bacterium (assembly GCA_017558545.1). Classification (GTDB taxonomy): domain Bacteria; phylum Bacillota; class Clostridia; order Oscillospirales; family Oscillospiraceae; genus SIG459. The sequence continues at coordinate 278 of JAFYUG010000080.1, forward strand.
CTTGTTTGCACTGTTTTTTAGTGGTTAATCCAAGTAATATTCTGCAATTTCTGAATATCTTTCTTCGTAAAGCTTATTCAGACCGCTATTGAGAAACTCATATTCAAGTTTGCAGATGAATTTTGTGTCGTTGAAAACGCGGTAAAGTGTAACAAGCAAACCACCTATATCCAAGCTATTTATATCCTGAGATATTGCAGCGTAAATAATGTTGCTGGATGATGCGATTACGTTGGAATACATTATGATTTTTCTTGTTCTGGCCTGATAAAGTTCTTCTGAATATTCTTTGCCATCATCTTGGAAAATCAGTTTGCAGCCATGTACAGCAGAAACGATGGTGTTAATCAACATGGACGTGCCTGCTGACGCGCCAATTTTTATCATGTCTCCGGTACTGATATATCTTGTCAATTTTTCGACTGAGCTGTTTGAAAGAACAAGTGCCGCCCCAGGCAGTGTTATACCGCATGGGGTGTATAAATCCGTTGCGATATGAATAAGCTGTTTAATCACTGCCGCAACTACGGATTCTATGTCATCCTTAACCCTTGATACGGCTGCGTTAAGCATTTCTAATGTTGATACTGAAGAGGAGATTTCGGGATTTTTCAGTAAGTTGTTGTATTTAACATGACGTGTGCTGATGATTATCTTTTTGTTGAGAGTGATAGTATTCGTAAGGATATTTGATGTTCCAAATATCAATCCTAAAACCGGGTCATGTCCCAAGGTGGAGAAACGATGATTTGCGCCTTTGAATAGCCCCTTGCCGCCATTGGTCGCATCATAAGGAACGCCTCTTGTGGTAATTATTGCACCCAATGAGGCGTATAATCTCTTCGTATGAGGGTTTTCACCGTTATCAAACTTGCCCAACACTTTTTCTTGGAACTTATGAAGAGCGTCTTCTTTGCCACCATTGGAGTTCGCATTTTCTATTTCAGTAATTTTGTTTATTACATAAATACGGGCACATTGAAGCATAACAGCAAAAAACAGAAAGGCCAAATCAGCGCCTTGAAGCCGAGTTCTTTCCAAAAATTCCTCTGTCAAAGCGTCAAAGTCACCTTTGTATTGCTCAATGGCAATTTCTATATCCTCATCGGAAAGGATTTTGTCATAATAGGATTCCAGACTTTCCGCGCCTTCAATTTCCTCGAAACATCTTTCGGGAGCGACGTATCCACGATTTTCTCGTAGCTTTTTTAACTCTTGAGCCTTACTCATTTTGCGGCCTCCATGCGTTTGGCTAAGTAGATTTCAAAGTTGGCCTTGGCTCGTTCCTCTGCGGGACTAATGCACTCGTCGGCCATAATGATTTCATCGATGTCCTTGGAAAATTCAATTAGTGTTTCTATTCCTACGCCGTCCAGATAGGAGCAAACATCCTCAAAGGACAAATCCTCCTTGGAAGATATTTGGAAAAGCTTATTGCGAAGAGCTTCGGGTAAATCCTTGTTTTTGATAATGCTATCAAGGTCATGTTCAATTTCAAGAAGTTCGGCTTCGTCTATTGTGCCGTCGCAGCGGGCAAAATAATATGAAAGTGCGGTAGAAGCCAGACAGAAATTTGCATATTTTTTTACATAGTCAACAGCACAGATTTTTCCTGCCTTAAACCCATCTTCGAAGGCAGATAGCTTTGCGCTTAGAAATCGGGCGTTCTTCTTTTTGTCGACATACCTGATAACAGCCATCTGAGCTTCTTTGCCTTTTTCGGTGACAGCATCCGCGGCTTTGACTATTCCGTATTTGGCGATAGCTGCACCCTCGGATAAAATTGAAGAGCCTTTTTTGACGGCTTTTTGCAGTTCCGTTGCATGGGCATTTGTTGAATCTTTGATGTTATCCAATAATTGCGGAATTTGAGGTTTCTTTACTTTCATAGCCCGCCCCCGATAAAAAAGTTGGTTATTGCTGCGAAGTATGCTGATGCGCAATAGAATTTATATAAATAATACCACTTAAATCCGAAAGAAGAAACATCAATAAATAATTTTTGCATAATTAATTCGGCAATTAAGATTATGCGAAAAAATTAAACCCTCTTTGTCTAGGAAAACAAAGAGGGTTTTTGCGTATTTGCCGCCCTTCATGGGCGCTGTATGTGTGTGCACCTACGATAGAGGTTAGGGGTGCAGCACCACGGTAGAGTGTATCTCTTCTTGAGCCCGAACTTACCATTTTAACTTGAATAAACGTTAGCGATTATTTGTATTTTCTGGTATTGACTGGTTGTTTTTTTGTCTTATTTCAATTAACTTCTTAACCATAGTTTCAAACTCAATGTAATTTTTTTCTTTGCCTTGGCCTGTTCTTTTGTACTGAATTAAAGTGCCGCAATTATAAAATAGAGAAATCATTTGATTACCAGCCATGCGATTCAATATATCTATATTGTATGTTTTGCTATTTATTCCTACTGCAAAGTGTTCAATCAATGGCAGCGCTTTAGATAATTCTTCCCATTGGGGATCAATGCAATTCTCACAATCCATTTTACTTTTAACTAAGCTGTCAATTTTACTTTTAGAAAGCGAAAGTAAAAAAATAAAATTTTTGCTTTCTTCAAGTTTGTCGAAAGCATGAATTGTTGCTTCTTTTCGAGTTCTGTTTCTTTCGATAAAAAACTGTATTAGTGAAAAAATAAATGCGATAAATGAAATTACAATCGCAATAATATCAGCAACCATTTTTGTGTCTCCTTTATCAAAGGGTGTATATACTAAAATTGTCATGTACACATCGCCTATTTTGCACGTTCTCACATGCAAGAAAATAAGAAATCTTCGAGTTGCATGGGGGTCGTTGTCATTCAATGCTTTTAAGCATTTCTTTAATTTTATTTATCTCTATTTCAATCTTGTCAGCATGGTCATTCTTAAACAAATCGAAATATTTTTCGACACTTATTCGTTCTTCATATTCTACATCTATATGATCAAATTTAAATTTGCCGTTTCCCATAGCATAGTGAATTGGTTTTATTTTCGCACAGCATATCTCAAAATGATTTCTTGATGCCTTATAGTCATACCTCGTTTCAACCCATTCCTCAAATTCAGGAGTATCGCCAAATAGCATTTTGTTAACTTGGTTAATGCCGCATTCAATGTTAAAATAAGAAAATAGAGACAGCAAATTCATTAATTCATAAAAACGGTATGAGGGTACATATTTCACAACATCCGGATTCATAAGATTGTTTATAATATCATTCCGATGCTCGTGATAAATTTTAGATAAGTAGTATGTTCTCCCATAAGAACTTCTGTTTTCATAATATGACAATCTCAAACTGTTCTTTTTGGTTAAAATATCATACCGATTTTGAACATACTCAAAAAGATCAAAATTATATAATTGCGCAAAGCCTTTATACTTATGAATGTAATATGGTAAAAGTTCTAATTGTTCTTTTCCACGCTTAAAATACTTCCCTGCATACCAATCAAACAAGCGTAAATATTCTTCAGAAAAACCATCATGAATCATTGCACAAAACTCGTTACTTTCTGCGCATTGGGATTTTCTGAAGTAATCAAACATAAATGAAAAAAGGAAGTCACGACCCATTTCAACAGTGCACATATTTTGGTTTAGCATACTTTTGAAAAAATCGTACTTAGATAAATCAAAACATCTGTGTTGAGTGAAAACATTGATTGCTGTTGTATCACCATCGGTTAGAAGACCGTTATTAAAAAGCAATTCACCTAACTGTTCACCGTCTATTAACTCTATATTTTTATCGCTTGCAAACTTAATAGCACTCAAAGAAAAGTATCCTGTCGTCATGAGAATGCCTTTATTTGCTCTTTCAGCAGCAACAACACCATAGAGGTCGCGTACTATCGGCTCTCCAACACCACCAGAATAACGTTTGCATTGGACTATGTATTTACCTGAAAGAAAAGCCTGGTAGTTATAAGCAACTAAATCAATACCGCCATCGCCGCTTTGCTTAGTTGTTTCAACCTTGAAGCCGAGTTTTTGCAATAATGATTGGCATAAGTTCTCAAATTCTATACCAGTCAAGTTATTAACACTAACGTCCATATTTCTAAACACCTACACGAGCATCGATTTTATTTGTTGTCATAATATTTGCTTAAAAATTATACCATAAACTAATTAAAAAACAACGGCATAACAGAAGATAATGCTTCAATCAACATTTTCCGTCAAAGCTTCAGCGGCTTTGGATATATAGCTTGTGCGCAATAAAAACCCTCTTTGCTTTCTCAAACAAAGAGGGTTTTTGCATTTTATCTTCCCACCGTATCACCGAGGTGATAGCCGAAGGTGAGGGCGGTGCCGTGGCTGTTGCCGGGGATTACCATGGGGTAGTCCACGCCGTAGCGGCCGCCGGCGGCGTTGCCTATGGCGAAAAGGCCGGGGATGGGCTCGCCCAGCTTATTGGTGACGGCCATGTTGCGGTCAACTCGGAGACCGCCCACAACGGCCAAAACGGCGGGGCCGAACTTCATGGCGTAGTAGGGGGGCTTGTCCACGGCTATGAGAAGCTCTTTTCTCTTGCCGAAGTCCTCGTCCTCGCCTGCTTCGCAAGCGGCGTTGTAGCATGCGGCGGTGGCCAAAAACTGCGCCTTATCAACGCCCATCTTCTCGGCCAGCTCCTCGAAGCTATCGGCGCAGACAACTGTGCCGGCCTTCATGCCGCGCTCCAGCATGCCGCTGAATTTTTCCTCGGTGAAGCCAACTTCGTCGGGGGCGTGGTCAATATCCCAAAAGATGCCGCCGCCATAGGGGAAGGTGGCAGGAACTTTTTCCATCCAGTCGGAGTCCATCAGCGCCCATGCATAGGGCATGTTCTTATGGAGCAGGGTGTTGCACTTGCCCTGAATATAGTTATCCTCGTTCATGAAGCGGCGACCCTTGGGGTCAACGAAGAGGAAGCAGAAACTTGCCCAAAAATGAGCCTGGGGATGGAGCATGAGGGGGAAGTGACCCTCTTCAAATGCGCCGCCTGCCCAAAGGCCAAGGCGGTGGCCGTCGCCGGTGTTGTGGCCAACGGGGGTATAAATTCTGGGGCAGCGGAGAGCAAGAGGGGCGAGGTCTGCGCACATTTCCTCGTTGCCGCCAATATCGCCGGTGGCAATAACCGCGCCAAGGCGGGCGCTTACCTTAACATAACCATCCTTGCCCTTGCCGATGGCGCCGGTGACGATGCCATCATGCTTTTCAAGAGCAACGGCGGGGCAGGAGAAAATAAACTCTGTTCCCAGCTTCATAGCCTCGGTATACATGGCGTGAACAGCGTCGGATGCGCCGGGGCGCATACCCTTTCTTGCCATGGGGCCATCGAAAAGGCGGTGGGAGCCCATGTTTTCCCTATAGGTCTCGCCACGATAGATGCAGGCCTGCAGCTCAGGTCTTGCGCCATACTCGGGAGCGGTTACTATGCCCAAAAGCCAATCCATGGCTTCGGGGCTTTTTTTCATGTAAAGACGCACCAGTGCCTCGTCGCAGCGGCTGCCGCAGCGCTTTATCCACTCGCGGCAAAGAGCCTCTATATCGTTTTTGTAGCCTCGGGAAGCCATGTAGCTTGAGCCGGTAACACCTATGTTGCCGCCGCGGGCAGACCATTTTGCACCCTTTTCAAGGACGATGACCTTGAGGCCCCTCTGGGCTGCGCGAAGGGCGCAGCTTACGCCGGAAATGCCTGCGCCAAGGATAACAAGGTCGCATTCATAGCGGGCGGAAATTTCCTCTTCGGATATATCTTCGGGCTTTTGTGCCCAAGCGCCCCATTTGGGGTCAATGTTAGTCATAATAAATTCTCCTTTTAAAGCCTCGCAGAGTTCGCGTCCGCAGACGCGAATA
>JAFYUG010000081.1 GCA_017558545.1 Oscillospiraceae bacterium
AAGGAGGCTATACACCTCTCCCTGCAATGCATCGGCGGCATAGTGGAGAGCTCCGCTGAGAATAAATCCCGCGCCCACGATTATCATTCCAAGACCTACCATTTTGCCAAAGGGGACTTTGTCCTCCTCGGAAACGCGCTTTTTATGGTAGGAATGGAGCATGGACACATCGCCCTTGCGGTGCTTCAGCCCCAAATAGATGCAAATTATGCCCACTACTATAGTTGCAATAGCTTCCATATCTTCACTCCTTATCAACACTAATAATACTCTTCACGGTGGCGGGGGAGATTTTCACAACCTTGCGGTCATAGGTAACAAGGCCGTTAAGCTCGTCCTCAACATCGCTGAGCTGGGTATATACTGCTGCGGCGAGACCCTGCTTCCATGCAGGGCCAATCTCCTTGGTATAGAGGTCGCGGAAGGCATAGCTGAGGCTATTGACGCTTTCATAGCGCTTATAGCCGAAGTCCTTTTGGCTGAAGGCGTGGCCTTCAACGCGGTGGTTATAGCCGCCAAACTCTGTGAGTATAACGGCGCGGCCAAGACGGTCGGGCTTGAAGCGATAGGGCTTGAAATACACATGCCAGCTCTTGGTCTCACCTATGAACTGGTCATGCCAGCCGCTGGCATGGTCAATGGTGCGGGTAGAGTCCATGCTCTCTATCATTTCCACGGCCTTCTGAGCATCAAACTGACCCCAGCCTTCGTTGAAAGGCACCCAAAGGGCTATGCAGGGGCAGTTATAAAGGGCGCTGATCATTTCCTTAAGCTCTTTATAATACTGCTGCCTGCCCTCGGCGCTTTTGCGGGCGAAGAGGCCATAGTGGCTATCCTTAAAATGGCGCTTGGTTACAAGGGGTGTGGAAATAGTGAAGAAATTATATTTTCCGCCGCCGGAGGGCATATCCTGCCAGACCAGCATACCAAGTCTGTCGCAATGATAATACCAGCGCATGGGCTCAAGCTTAATATGCTTTCTCAGCATATTGAAGCCCATTTCCTTGGCGAGGGCTATATCATAAATAAGAGCCTCGTCGCTGGGGGCGGTGAGAAGGCCATCGGACCAATAGCCCTGATCCAGCATACCGTTATGGAAAAGGGGCTGATTATTGAGGAAAAGGCGCTTAACGCCCTTTTCATCGGCCTCCACGGAGAATTTTCGCATGGCGAAATAGCTCTCCGCCTTGTCTTCGCCCAGTTCCACGGTGAAATCATAGAGATAGGGGCTATCGGGAGACCAGGGGCGCATTTCCTTTATGGGGATAATAGTGGCTATGCCGCCTTCAAAGCTATAGCGCTCTCCTTCCAAAGTGATAAAGCCTTCGCCCTCACCTTCCACCAGAATTTCAACAGCCTGACGGTCAAAATGGGGAGTTATGGAGAGATTTTTTATATATCTCTCCGGCACAGACTCCATCCATACGGTCTGCCAAATGCCGCTTTGGGGGGTATACCAAATGCCGCCCCGCTTGCTTTTCTGCTTGCCGCGGGAATGGTAGCCGGCATCCGTTATATCGCTTACCCGCAGCACTATGCTCAGCTCATCGCCGCCAAGAGCCTCGGTGAGGTCCACGGAGAAGGGGGTGAAGCCGCCCACATGGGTATATAGCTCCGCGCCGTTTATATACACAGTTGCAATTTGGTCAACAGCGCCGAAATGAAGGAGCACTCTGCCCCTATTGAAGCCTTCGGGAAGGCGGCTAAGCAGGCGATACCAAAGGAAATCCTTTTTCTGAGGCATGGTTTTGGCTCCGGAAAGCTCGCTTTCGGGAGAAAAGGGCACCAAAATGCTCTCGGGAAATTCCTCGGGCTCAGTTTCGCTTTCGCTTACGCAAAATTCCCATGCTCCATTGAGATTTATATAACTATCCCTCTTAAACTGGGGACGGGGATATTCTTTGAGGATATTGTTTTTATCCAGTTTTTCGCCCCAAGGTGTGAGCATATACCGCTCCTCCTTTTTAAGTATTCTTTTCCTGCTTTCGAAGAGCAATAACGGGGATGATTACCAAAGCGACCACCACGGCGGCGGCAAGGAATATGCCGGGGGTGGGTACGCTCTTCAGCTGACCCATTTCCATATAGGTCATATCGCTGCCCTTGATAACGGCGGAGCCTATGAAGGGGCCGATTATCATGGGAATCATAACGGTGAAAATCATGCGTATGCCCTGAAAATGGCCTACAAGGCCCTCGGGGGTATGGTCGCGGACTATGCCGTTGAGGGTGGCGCTGACCAGCATATAGCCGCTCATCATCACGCAGCC
>JAFYUG010000082.1 GCA_017558545.1 Oscillospiraceae bacterium
AAGGATCAGGATGAGAATATGAAAACTGTACATCTTACTGATGATGAAAAGCGAATGCTACAGGGTGAATGTGGCAAAGTACCCCAAATTTGCATGCAGTATCTTGTGGAAATGTGCGAAATTTCGGGTGCCGACAGATTGATAGATCTTGACGGTACCGGAGATATGCATAGCCCCGGCCTGGTAATGTCCCCATATTATAAAATTGAACTTGACGACCTTCGGGAATTGGCTGAATCCGGCGCCAAGTTCAAAATCCCCACCTTTGCGGATAAATCTCCCTTCCCCGAGCAGCCCCCTGTTCACGGCTGGGAAAAATGCAATATCTGCTCTTTCAGAAAAAACAATGTGCGTCAGGATGACCCCGCCTTCCATAAGAAGGCAATGCATGGCGAGGAGTATGAGCTCCTCCGCAAAATGGGCATGATTACAACCCATTCCTGCGCCAATTACCTCACTATGACCTATTGGCCCTCCATAGGCCAGCATTGCTCCTGGTTCGAAAGCTCCCAGATACCCTACTGCAACGCAGTTTTGGGCGCAAGAACCAACTTCGATGGCTCCTTTGCAACCTGCTTCCTGGGCAAAGCCCCCTACTATGGCCTCCATCTGACAGAAAACAGATACGGCACCGTGGTGGTGGAAAGCGACAGACTTATACATACGGATTTGGAGTGGGACGTATACGGCTATGCTGTGGGCTGCGCCGTTAAGTGCGATGTTCCCATACTGCTGGGAACTGCAAAGCCCAACACCACCCAGTATCAGAAGCTCAATTCAGCTGTCCACACCGGCGGTGGCGTTGAGATGTATCATATCCCCGGATGCACCCCCGAAGCCCTCACCATTGAGCAGGCTTTGGGCAACAAAGCCCCCAAGAACAGCATCGTAATCGGAGACCGAGAGCTCAGAGCCGCCTATGAATATCTCAATTATCATAAGACGGACAAGGTGGACATGGTATATCTCGGCTGCCCCCACCTGAACATCGTGGACATCATGCGTATTTCTCACAAAATGGAAGGCAAGAAGTCCAAGATACCCTTCTGGGTGATGACTGCACCCGGCCTCTATAATGTGGCAGTAGAAATGGGCTATGCAAAAATCCTTGAGGATGCGGGCGTAACTCTCCTCTCCGGAGCCTGCCTCGCCGCCATGGGCGCTGTGCCCAAGGGCGTCAACTGCATAGCAGTAGATACCGCCAAGCAGGCAAACTATGTAACCGGCTGCTATCCCGATGAGGATGAAAAGCTGCAGGTTTGCTACGGCACCACTGATGAGTGTATAACCGCTGCGCTTACCGGCCGTTGGTACGGAGAATGGAGGTAAAAAGTGAAAAAAATCAGGATTAAAGGTCGCGCCGAGTTTCCCGGATGTGTGGAAGCGGAAGCACTGGTATCCTCAATGCCGCTTCAGGGCTTCACGAATGTAAATCCGGACTTGGGATACACAACCGAGAGAAACCACCCCATATTCAAAATGAGCTATGAGAACAAGGTTCTCGTTTTCCCCTCTCCCCGCGGTTCCGGTGGATTTTTGCGTTACGGAAGAGGAAAAAAGCCCGCCGCATTTATCCATACTGTGTTCAGCCCCCTGAACGTTCTGTGCACCTTGGAGGCTCATGTGCCCTCCATGACGGATTTCGAAGTTGACCCCATGGATTATATCGAAACCGGCGACATGGTGCTTGTTAATGCGGATGAAGGCTATATCGAAATAACAAAAAAAGATAAGGACTAATTTCGTTTTCGCAGAAATTTGTGAAAGATCCTTTCAGTGAAACTATATGAACTTGCTTCATATAGTTTCACTGATTAATAGATATTATTTGCTTGAGCAGGGGTTAAAAAAGGAGGAAACCATAGCAATGAAGAGCATATTGAAGGGTACAAGCTACATTTTGGCACATACACCCGATATGGTAATCCACGATGGAACAACGCAGACCACAGAGCGCATTGTCAATCCCGACAGTGAGTATCTGAAGCTGCTCCCATCGCATATTCGCTCATATGAACAGGCGCTGAGCTATTATCCCAATCAGGTTTATATAGGCAACAAAACTCCCGAGGAGCTTAGAGCAATCCCTATGCCCTGGTATGATAAGAGCTGCGATTGCTGCCTTCGCTACGGCAAATTTGGCGAAATTATGCCTCAGGAGGAGTTTTTGCTTCTCATGCAGGCCTGCGATGTTTTTGATCTGGTAAAACTCAGCAGCAGCTTTGTTGAGGCAAATAAGGCATCCCTTGGCAAATCCGAACTTATAGACGAAAGCATTCTCAATCGCATATCCGGATGCGATATTCTTGAAATTGAACAAAACGTGGAAAATGCATCAGCATCTCCGCTTTATCATAATAATGAACTTATAGGCTGCGTAATGCGCGCTCATGACATTGATGTTAACCTCTCCGCCCATGTGATGCTGGAAAATCTCGTGTCCAAGGCATCCTCTGTTCTCGCCCTGCTCCACGCGGTTAAAAATGCGGGCTTGAATAAGGGGGATATTGACTATGTGATAGATTGCTGCGAAGAGGCCTGCGGCGATATGAACCAGCGCGGCGGCGGCAA
>JAFYUG010000083.1 GCA_017558545.1 Oscillospiraceae bacterium
AAAAATTACAAGAGAGGTTTATATCCATGAGTAAAAAGACCGCAAAGAAGAGCAGCAAAGCTCAGATGGACCCCAAGCTCAAAAAAATACTGACAGCTCTGTTGCCCCTGCTTATCCTCATGGCTTTTTATAGCCTCTATGGCGACAATCTTATGTCCGACAACGCATCACACACTCTTGACTCCATCCCTGAGTATTCAGGCCGCGCCTTTGTTGCCATTAATGACAACGTTCCCTCTTTCAAGGAAAGCGAGCTGACCACCGAGGCTTACGAATATTTCGCCGAGCTTGACTCCCTTGGCCGCTGCGGCCTTACCATGGCCTGCATTGGTCAGGAGCTTATGCCCACAGGGGACAGAGAGAGCATCAGCCATGTTTATCCCAGCGGCTGGGTGAATATGCCCTACTCCTTTGTGGACGGCACATATCTTTATAACCGCTGCCATCTTATAGGATTCCAGCTCACCGGCGAAAACGACAACAAACAAAACCTCATAACCGGCACAAGATACATGAACACGGAAGGCATGCTCCCCTTTGAAAACATGGTTGCCGACTATGTTAAGGAAACGGGCAACCATGTTCTCTACCGCGTAACTCCCATTTTTGCAGGGGATGAGCTTGTTGCCCGCGGCGTTCAGATTGAGGCATACAGCGTTGAGGACAACGGCGACGGCATTTGCTTCAATGTCTACTGCTACAATGTTCAGCCCGGTGTTATCATAGACTATGCCACCGGCGAAAGCAGCCTTGACGAGGAATATCTCAACAGCGGCGAGCAGGGCGAATTTGTTCTTAACACAAACTCCAAGAAATTCCACCTCCCCTCCTGCTCCGGCGCAACGGACATGAGCGAGAAGAACAGACAGGATTTTGAGGGCAGCAGAGAGCTGCTTATTGCTCAGGGCTTTGAGCCTTGCAGCCAGTGCAACCCCTAAATACATAAATCTGACGCACAGAGGACTTGATTATTTCCTCTGTGCGTTTTATACTAATCCCCAACTATCTTTTTTCAAATATGCATATATGCATACATTATACACAAAATGCAGAAGTTTATGTATTTTTATGCATTTATTACTTGACTTTTTCCGAATAAAATACTAATATTTCTGTATATTGTATGAATTAGATGAATAATCCACTATAGGTGACACCCCATGAAAAATGTTTTTATTGATGGAAGCGCAGGAACAACGGGCCTTAGAATTTACGAGCGCCTCAGCGGCAGAAGTGACATCGCTCTGCTCTCCCTGCCTGAAAACTTAAGAAAAGATATATCCGCAAGACGGGATATTATGAACAAGGCGGACATTGTTTTCCTCTGCCTGCCCGATGCCGCCGCCAAGGAGGCAGTTGCACTTGTGGAAAATAGCTCCACCGCTATAATTGATACCTCCACTGCCCACCGCACCGCCCCCCATTGGTGCTACGGTTTTCCCGAGCTTCACGGCCAGAGGGAGAAAATTGCCGCAAGCAAGCGCATAGCCAATCCCGGCTGCCACGCAACGGGCTTCATAAGCCTTGTGGCCCCTCTCCGCGAAATGGGCATTTTGAATGGCGATGCTCTTTTAAGCTGCTTTTCTCTCACCGGTTATTCCGGCGGCGGCAAGAGCATGATTGCCGACTATGAGGGCGAAGAAAAGACCATAGACATGGCAAGCCCCGCTCTTTACGCAGTTGCTCAAAGCCATAAGCATTTGCCCGAGATGGCAGCTGTATGCTCCCTTAACAACTACCCCGTTTTTTCTCCCATTGTGGACGATTATTATTCCGGCATGGCAACTACCATTCCTATCCACGCATCCATGCTGAAGGGCATAAACAGCCTCAGGGAGCTTTATGAAGCTTATGCCGATTACTACAAGGGCGAGGCTTTGGTTTCCCTTGCTGAGCCTTTCAGCTCCTCCGACAAATATTACGGAGGCGCTCTCAGCGGCAAGGATTATTTGAAAATACACATTTCCGGCAACGATGAACGCCTTTGCCTCACCGCACTATTCGACAATCTGGGCAAGGGTGCAAGCGGAGCCGCCATACAGAACATGAACATACTTTTGGGTGTCAGCGAGACCACAGGGCTGATAGTTTGACATAGAGGAGGCAATTACTTATGAAGATTATTTCCGGCGGCGTTTGCGCCGCACAGGGTTTCACCGCCAACGGCATACATTGCGGCATTCGCAAAAACAGAGTTAAGAGAGATCTTGCCCTTATCTATTCCTCCGTTCCTGCCAGCGCAGCTGCGGTTTACACTCTCAACCTCGTTAAGGGAGCTCCCATTACCGTTACCAAAGCTCACCTTCTTGGCGGCATTGCTCAGGCAGCTATTTGCAACAGCGGCAACGCCAACACCTGCAACTATAACGGCATTGAAATTGCCGAGGAGACCTGCTCCATTCTCTCCGCAGAACTGGGCATTCCTGCCGACAACATCATAGTTGCTTCCACAGGCGTTATAGGTGAGCTTATGGACATTGCCCCCTTCCGCAGCGGTATTCCCTCCCTTGTTGCAGGGCTCAGCGCCGATGGCAGCGACAGCGCCGCCGAGGGCATTATGACCACGGACACCGTTAAAAAGGAGATTGCCATAGAGTTTACTCTCGGAGGCAAGACCTGCCGCATGGGCGGCATTGCCAAGGGCAGCGGCATGATTCACCCCAACATGGCCACCATGCTGGTTTTCATCACCACCGACGCGGCCATCTCCCCCGCCATGCTCCAGAAGGCTCTCAGCGGCGACGTTAAGAGCACCTTCAATATGCTCAGCGTGGACGGCGACACCTCCACCAACGACATGGTTTCCGTTATGGCCAACGGCCTTGCAGGCAACGAGATTATCACCGATGAGGGCGAGGATTTCACCGCCTTCATGGCAGCTTTGAACACCGTTACCGTTAATCTCTGCCGCATGATTGCTGCCGACGGCGAGGGCGCCACCAAGATGCTGGAATGCATAGTTTCCGGCGCTTATGATATAGACACCGCCCGCACAGTTGCCAAGAGCGTTGTTTGCTCCAGCCTTGTGAAGGCCGCCATGTTCGGCGCTGACGCCAACTGGGGCCGCATACTCTGTGCCATAGGTTACAGCGGCGCAGATGTGGACGTAAGCAAGGTTGATGTTTCCTTCCGCAGCGCCGGCGGAATGGTTACCCTCTGCAAGAATGGCTCCGGCGTTCCCTTCTCCGAGGAGGAGGCCAAGGCCGTGCTGCTTGAGAAAGAAATTGAAGTTCTTGTTAGCATAGGCGATGGCGACATAAGCGCAAAGGCTTGGGGCTGCGACCTCACCTATGACTATGTTAAGATAAACGGCGATTATCGCACCTAAGGAGTTAATTCTATGAGCGAATTCACTAACCACGAAAGAGCCGAAGTCATTGTTCAGGCTCTGCCCTATATTAAGCGCTTCAACGGCAAGATTATTGTTGTTAAATACGGCGGCAACGCCATGATAAACGAAAAGCTGAAAATGCAGGTTATGCAGGATATTGCATTGCTCCAGCTTATAGGCGTTAAAGTTGTTCTGGTCCACGGCGGCGGCCCCGAGATTAACGACATTATGAACCGCCTTGGCAAAGAGCCTGTATTTTTGGACGGCCTTCGCGTTACCGACAAGGAGACCATGGACATAGTGCAGATGGTTTTGGCAGGCAAGGTAAACAAGACCCTTGTTAACCTTCTTGAAAAATCCGGCGGCAAGGCCATGGGCATTTCCGGCATGGACGGCCACCTCATCGAGTCCCGCTTCAAGGATGAGCGCCTTGGCTATGTTGGCGAGATTGTTAAAATCCACATCTCACCCGTTCTTGACTTGCTGGAGAAGGGTTATATCCCCGTTATCTCCACCATAGGCTGCGACAAGGACGGCAACGCCTATAATATAAACGGCGACACCGCCGCCGCCCACATTGCAGGTGCGCTGCAGGCAGAGCGCCTTATTATGATGACGGATATTGACGGCATTCTTATGGACAAGGATGACCCCTCCACCCTCATCCGCGAAATTAGCACCAGCGAGGCAAGAAAGCTTTATGACAGCGGCGTTATCTCCGGCGGCATGATTCCCAAGGTTGAATGCTGCATAGAGGCCATTGCCGAGGGCGTTAACAATGTTGTTATTATGGATGGCCGCGTCAGCCACTCCATTTTGATGGAGCTTCTCACCGACGAAGGCGCAGGCACCATGGTCACAGGAGACTGATAAAAAATGACTATTTCCGAACTTGATAAAAAATACGTTGCCGGAACTTACAATCGCTTTCCCGTTGAGATAGTTTCCGGCAAGGGCAGCACCCTCACCGACTCTTGCGGCAAAGAGTATATAGACATGGGCTCCGGCATTGGCGTTACCGCCATGGGCTTTGGGGACGAAGAGTGGATTTCTGCCGTCACGGAGCAGCTGGGCAAAGTGCAGCACACTTCTAACCTTTACTATACCGAGCCTTGCGCCAAGCTTGCCTCCATGCTCTGCGAAGCTACGGGCATGAAGAAGGTGTTTTTCGCAAACTCCGGTGCCGAGGCAAATGAGTGCGCCATCAAGGCTGCAAGAAAGTATGCTGCCGAGAAAAAGGGCAGCGAATATTACACCATTATAAGCCTTTGCAACAGCTTCCATGGCCGCACCCTCACCACTCTTGCAGCCACCGGTCAGGAGCATTATCACGAACTTTTCCAGCCTCTCACCCCTGGCTTTATGTCAACTCCCGCCAATGATATTGAGGCGCTGAAGGCTCTTGTTTCCTCCGTTAAAACCGCCGGTATCATCATGGAATGCATACAGGGCGAGGGCGGCGTTTTGCCCCTTGAGGATGGTTTTGTGAAGGCTGTTGCCCAGCTTTGCAAGGATGAGGACATCATTCTGATTATTGATGAAGTTCAGACCGGCAACGGCAGAACGGGCAAAACATATGCCTATATGCATTTTGGCATCACCCCCGACATAGTTTCCACCGCAAAGGGTCTTGGAGGCGGTTTGCCTCTTGGCGCTGCGCTTTTGGGTGAAAAAGTTGAAAACATTCTCGGTTTTGGTGACCACGGCTCCACTTTTGGCGGAAATCCCGTGGCCTGCGCCGGTGCAATCAGCGTTTTCAGCCGCCTTACTCCCGAATTTTTGGAGGAGGTTAAGGCCAAGGGCGAATATGTTTTTGAAACTCTTTCCGGCGCCGAAGGCGTGGAGAGCATTTGCGGCAAGGGTCTTATGATTGGCATCAAGACAAAAAAGCCGGTGGGCGATGTTATATCCGCTTGCATAGAAAAGGGCGTTCTTTGCCTCAGCGCAAAGGATAAGCTAAGGCTGCTGCCTGCTTTGAACATCTCCTTGGATGAGCTGAAAAAGGCAGTTGATGTGATCAAAGAAGTTTGCTCTGAATAATTATGTAAACAAATAAATTTAATTTTTTAACAATCCCTCAGTCACCTTCGGTGACAGCTCCCTTTGCACAAGGGAGCCTTTAAATGAAAAAAGGCTGTGTCTTTTGACACAGCCTCTTTTTTATTGTTATTTACTTGCTCTTTTTCTTGATTCTGTTGAGCTTCTTATTGAGATTGAGAAGCTCTTCCTTGGTGAACTTAACATCCATGAAGCCGCCAATCATGGTGAGCAGACGCAGCACGGTGAAGCCGTTCATCATGCTCATCATATCAGCGCTGAGCTCGAAGCCGGCAACTTTCTTCTTTTCACCCTTCTTGCCGCCGCCCATGATCTTTTTCATGAGGGAAGCAAATACCAGCTTGCCGCGGAAGGTTGCGAGAACATCGCCCATCTTGTCGTTAAGGGAAAGGCGGCCTTCGGGGGCATCAATATCAAACCAGTTGAGAATTGCGCCCTGCTCAACAAGGCGGTAGCTCTCGTTGAAAACATCTACCTTATTGATAGTGCTCTCATCGGTGCATTCGCCGGCAACGGCGGTGAGCTTACTTGTTCCAACATTGGGAACATCGAAATAGAAGAAGTGGTCTTCTGCGGTCTTTTTGCCAAGGCTCTCGCCATTGACGAAAAGCTCAACCTCGGGAAGGTTGGAGTATACAGTAACCTTGGTTACATCCTCAACGCGGTCAACATAGCGCTTGCCGCAGAGGTGAACGAAGGGCTCGTCGCTGAGCCATGCCTTGTAGGCATAGAAGCTATCCTTCTTATACTTGCGGTCGAAGGTCATAAGACCCTTGTGGTTCTGTCCGTTTTCGCCGCCTTCGTTGCGGGCATCGGCGCCAAAGTCAAACATATTCCAAACATGGGTTGCCCACATATACTTGCGGCTGAAGAGCTGCTTGATAAGCTCCTCATGATAATATGCCTGATATTCTTCGGTATAGTCGCCCTGCACGGGATCGGAGGTATGCCAGTTGAGAGCTTCGCAGCCATACTCGGAGCAGCCGATGGGGATATTGGGATGGGTTGCATGGAACTTATCAAACCAGGGACCGTTCATGCTGGTTTCGCCGCCATACCAACCGAAATAGTGGTTATAGCTGACAACATCGGGAATCTGGAGATAGGGGTCATCCATCTTGCACATGGAAACGGCTGCAATGGTAGTGAGGCGGGTCTTATCCCACTCATGGCAGAGATCATTGAGGATACGGTGGTTTTCCAGCAGATCCTCGGTGGAGCCGCCTATGCTGATTTCGTTGCTGAGACCCCAGACAACGATGGAGGGATGGTTATAGTTCTGAGCAATGAGTTCCTTCATCTGGCTGATGGTGTTCTCTCTGCCGGTGGGCATATGCTTGGAGATATAGGGAATCTCGGCCCAGATTACAAGACCGCGCTCATCGCAAAGGTCATAGAAATACTGGTCATGCTGATAGTGGGCAAGGCGGATGGTGGTGCAGCCGACTTCACAGATGAGGTCAATATCCTCCTCGTGATGCTCGGGAAGCAGAGCGTTACCTACGCCCCAGCGGTCCTGATGACGGCTTACGCCGCGGAGGGGATATTCTTCGCCGTTGAGGATGAAGCCGTTTTCGGGGTCAATCTTGAAGGTGCGGCAGCCGAAGCGGGTGGAAACGCTGTCGATAACTTCGCCGTTTTCAATGAGCTCAACAGTTGCATTATAGAGATAAGGATCCTTGCGGCCATTCCAAAGATGGACATTGGGGATCTGAATAGTAGCCTTGGTTTCAGCAGACTCTGCCTCGAACTTCTTGCAGCCGCAGCGGGAGAAAATGGTGTAGCGGAGAGTTTGACCCTCTTTTGCGTTGGTTACAAAGGCTTCGATGGTGACATTGGCGTCTGCCTCTACAATTTCAGGGGTGACCATGAGACCGGGAGAGCCGAAGAAGTCCAGATCGAAGTGGCTTTCTGGAACGCAGATGAGGTTAACATTGCGATACATACCACCATAGAAGGTGAAGTCTGCCATCTGGGGGTATACGTGCTCGTTTGCTGCATTGTCAACAGCAACGGAGATAATATTCTCCTCGGCCATGGCTTCGGTGAGGTCTACGCGCCAAGTGGAATAGCCGCCGTCATGATGGCCAAGATGCTTGCCGTTGAGATACACATCGGCGGAGGAATTGGTGCCGCGGAACTCAACATAGTAGCGCTCAGCCTGGGGCAGCTCGCTCTTGAGGAAGCTCTTGGCATACCATGCTGTGCCGCGCCAATAGTCATTATTGCCGTCCTGTCCGTCGACAGCGTTCCAGCAATGGGGAATAGTAACCTCTTCCCAAGCTGCGGGCAGAGTTACGGGGGCTTCGGAGTTTTCTTTGGTGAAACACCATTTACTGTTAAAATTTACGATATTTCTCATACGTTCCTCCTTAGATTTGTATCTAATGTTCAACCTAGTCAATATATCACATATTTTTTCCCCTTGCAATACGCCAAGTGCCGGACACCGCGGTATTTTGTGGTGTCCGGCGAAAAAATTGCACTAAATTTTATTGCGCATCATTTCTTTTTGCTTTCAAGGCGGCAACATTATTCTCCACAGCCCTTTTATGAAGGGGATACCAAAACCAAAGCACCAAGGCGAGAAGCAAAAATCCCAAAGCGGGAAGCAAGGTGGAGATATTGAAAATGCCGTTTAGCACACTCTCCGTTTGGGGCAGACCTTGAGAAGCGGCAGAGGAGCTATAACCTATAGCCGTCAAAAGCCAGCCGCTTATGCCTGCCGCCAAGGCCTGTCCAAGCTTTCGGGCAAAGGAATACATGGCATAGACGCTGCCATCCTCCCTTATGCCGTTTCGAAGCTCACTATAATCGATAACATCTGTAATGAGCGCCCATGACACCATGGAGAATATTCCAAGTCCCAGCCAGCAAAGAAGCTGCAAAGAGCAATAAACCCAAACATTTTGAGGTTTAATAAACCATATCAAAACCATTATGATGGCCGCAAAGAGATTGGACACCACGGAAACTTCCGCCTTGCCGTATTTTTTCGCAAGGGGCTTTGATACTGCCGCCGCCACTATCATGCCCAGCATCATAAAAACCGTCGATGCCGACTGTGCACCGGCGTTGCCGTAATAGTCGGGGTAGATATATGCCGCCATGTTCTGCATAGTCAGCTGGGCAAGAAGCATGACCACGCTGGCCACGATGATGGATAGAAGCGCCCTATTGGTAAACGCACTTTTGAGCATCCCGGAAACCGTTGGTCCTTTTTGCCTTTCGTGGGATTCCACCGCCACCCGCTCCTTAATAAGGGCATAGCAGAGAAGATAGCTGATTATTGCCAAAATGGAGAAAACCAATGCGGCAAAGGTGACCTTGGAGCCGATGAGGGTTTCCTTAATGGTGCCATCGGCAAGAGTGACTTTTTCATAGGCAATGATGGGCAGGGCTATGCCTATCACCATGCCCGCCAACATACCGCCCATGGTGCGAAAAGTGGAAAGGCTTTGGCGGTCTCCCGGCTCCGGAGAAATGGCCGAGGCCATGGAGCCATAGGGGATGTTGATGGCGGTATAGCAAAATGAGCCCCAAAGAAGGTATGTTATGGCAATATAGGCAATCCTTGCCCCCATGGGCCATGAGGCTATTCCCCCTTGATACATGAGAAAGCTTGCCGCCGCCACGGGTATGCACATACGCAGTATCCAAGGCTTGAATTTGCCCGCCCGTGTAAGCGGGCTTCGGTCGCATATGCGCCCCATGGTAACATCGGTGACGCCGTCCACAAATCTTGCCAGCATCATAATTGTGCCTATAACGGCGGGGGCTATGCCAAGAATGTCCGTTGAGAACTTGGTTAAAATCATGGTGGAGAGAATGAAGGTGAAATCGTTGCCGAAGTCTCCGAAAAGATATCCAAGCTTATCCCGAAAACCAAAAGGCCGCACATTTTTGCTTATCAATATATTTTCATTCCTTTCATGGAATACTGAATGAAGGCATTATTTCCTCAGTATTTTGCCGAAAAGAAATCAAAATATACTTCGCTTAGATTAAAAGAGGCTGCGGATTGCCACGTCGCTGCGCTCCTCGCAATGACAGGCCAGTACGTATAAAAGCTCCCCTCAAAAGGCGGACTCACATAGGGGAGCCTATAGTTTTATTCCTTTCCGAGCCGCGATAATCATGACTCCTCATACACTTTTCTTATTTCCTTCCTGCCGCCATAGATAAATATCCAGCAGGCTATCATGGCTATCGCGCCGCTTATGGTCATGCACAGGCGGTAATCCATAATTTCACCCATTAGCCCTATCAAAAGGGCAAGGATGCTGCCTGCGGCGGTTACAAGCATTTCAAAGAAGGCATTCACCCGCGCTCTCAATTCATCGGGAATGCGGCTCTGCACGGCGGTTTCGCGGACGATGGCGCTATTGCTGCCAAGAAAGCCGCATATTGCGCGGTTAGCAAGCATAAAGGGATAGGGAATCCAAAGAAGGCACATATCCATAACTTCATAAATTTGATAAACCAAAAAGACAAAGCCGTAGCGCTTTTGGGGCGGCAATTTGATTTTATATTGAATAGCTCCACCCACGGTACGTCCAACAAACTCAACAACGGAAAAGAGAGAATACATGGCGGCTGAGAAACCCGGTGCAGTTCTGAAAAAGGCCACCATGAGAGAGGAGTTTGCCATGGAAACTCCGTTGGTGATGGCCATATACTCATAAATGCCCATAAGACCCTTTTCTTTTTTAAGATAGGCAAGGCCTTCCTTTATATCCTCTTTCCACAGCTTGAAGCTATAGCCACCCTCTGCCCTGCGAAGCTTATTTTCCGTTTTGATGAAGCTTTCCGTTAATGCGGCGCAGACAGACAAAATGCCCTGAGCTATCAAAATTGCAGGAACGCCAATTCTGTCCAGCAGCACCGCCGCAAGAGGAGCCATAATGATATTCAAAATTGGATATAGCATTCCCGCAACGGAATAACCCTTTTGCTCAGCCCCCTTGGGGATAAGCTCGGGATAAATGCTTCTATAGGCCAGGCTATCCACAGATTGCAGGCAGGCCAGAAGCAGAGAAACAATAAGATAGGCTATATAACTGAAATCATAAAACATCAGCCAAAGGCCCATTGCAGCATAGGCAAGGCCATTTAATATATCTCCGCAAACAAGAAAAATCTTTCTGGGCAAGCGATCCATAATAGGTGCCGCAACAAAGGGCACAAAGATATTGGGAAAAAGCTGAATGGCCAAAATAAGCGCCGAGGCAAGGGTGCTTTGGGTTTCATCAAAAACCAAAAAGCTCAGAGCAAAGGCGCCCGCTATGGCTCCGATTGTTCCCATTGCAGATGCGGAAATAATAAGCGAGAAGTTCCGAGTCCAAAGTTTAGTTTCCATGTTCTATTCACCTCCAGACAATTTTAACAAAGGCTTAAGGCAAAATAAATCCGGTATATTGGGGAAAATCATCACCCAATATACCGGTTTAATCTTATCTTATAGCGCCATTCGAGGAAAATTCTCCAAAATCTCAATGGCTTTTTTATACTGGCGTCCGGCCTTATACCACTCCACCACCCAAGGCAGATGGAAGAGCGCATAGCCCATGCTAAGCTCATTTCGGCAGCGGTTAAAGACCTCAATAAGCTTTTCGCCATATTCTTTTAAGTTTACATAATTTTTATTCTCTACACGCAGTCTTACCAGATGACACATATCGTCCGCCAAATCTTTGGGGGGATATTCGCACCTTTCCTGCTTTGCCTTGTCCAAAGCTAACAGCGCCTCTTCCCCTCTTCCGGTTTTCTCGCAGGCAATGGCCAGCTTATGAAGACTCATAATATCGGGGTATTTAAGGCCGGAAAAATAGGAATATGCCCTTTCATACTGCCCGCATTCCAATGCAGTGGCGGCAGAATTATAGTCCATCTGCTCCAAGGCGTCATGCGCTCCAAGGGCAAGGGCAAGGCGGCGGGCGGCTTTATTATGCTTTTCCATGGACGCCATATCCTGACAGTTGGCACAGCAGGCGCTCAAGAAGAGTTTACATAAAAGCATAAGCTTGGGGCTGCCGTCAGCAGCTGCGTTGTTATAGGCGCTTGAGAGATATTCCATGGCTGAAGAATATTCACCCTTGGAATAGGCATCCGCTCCCGCATTATAGAAAGAAAAGGCATTGGGCAAAAGGGCAATGGCCTCTTCATATCTCTGCTGCAATATTCTTTGGAGAGCCAAGGCCTCTCTATTCATGGATTTTTCCATTTCCGCAGGCATGGGAGAATGCTCTTCGTCCACGCAGGCAAAAATAAGTTCCATCTCCAAGGCAGAAGAAGTGAAGACCAAGGATTTTCTGACTTCCTCGGACAGAAATTCACGGAGGCTATCAAATTCACCGGTGAAGAGTTTTTCCTTTGCCTCGGCAACAATGGCCGCGGCTTTCTCCTCTTTTTCGGGGGAATAATCTATGCCAAGCTTTGCAAAAAGCAAGCTCAAAATTTCTTCGGATGCCTCAGCTTTTCCGCTTTCTATTTTAGATAAATAGGAAACGGAGCATATCCCCTTGCATAAGCCTTCCTGACTCCAATTTTTCTCAAGGCGCTGGCGGGATATGAGTCCGCCCAAATAATCGGATTTATTCATATTAATCACTTAATTTCCTTGCCATAGTCGCTCTTGGGAGAATGTCCGAATCGGGCGCGGTAGGCGCGGAAGAAGGAGGAATAATCGGAAAAACCGCAGGCGAGGCAGGCATCGGAAGCGCTTACGCCGCGCTGGAGCATGGCCTGAGCGGATAGAAGGCGCTTAATGGTGACATACTCCCAAAGGGGAGAGCCTGTGGACTGGCGGAAAACGCGGCTTATCTGGCTGCGGCTTCTATAAAAGGCGTCGGCAATGGACTGAAGAGAAATATCCTCGAAAAGATGCTCGTTGACATAGGCAACAAGCTGGCTTTGGAAGCTATCGCCCACACTGCCGGCAACATTCTGCTTTTCATAAACAGAGCAGAGCACGGTGAGGAACATAAGAAGGCGGGACATCAAATTGAGCTTAACATCGGCAATGCCCTCAAAATCGAAAGCTCCGAAGGCGGCGCGCAGACGCTCATCCCCTTCCCCGCTGCAGGCATAATGATTGCGGTGGCCCAAAGGTCTATCCATAAAGGGCTTGAGGAGCTTTTCCCCGCCGGGGATCGCCTCAAGAAGGCTGGGAGAGAAATGGATGGCAATGCGCTCATAGCTTTCATCCTCGCCGATTTCAGGCATATGGGTTTCCGCGGCGCGCATTATAAGGATATCTCCGGGCTGAACTTCATAGCGGCTGCCTTCAACAAGGTAGCTGCATTTGCCGGAAATAAGATAAAAAATCTCCATCCACTCATGGGCGTGCATCTGAAAATCCGCAGCTCTGGGCTTCTCATCCATGGTGTGATGACAGTATATTTCCTTATCTCTATATGTGAAAATATGGGACATTTCCATCATCCTTTTTATGTTTTTTTATAGTCTATCATTATATGCGAATTTTTGCAATAATTTTTGGCACAAATTACAATTCCATTGTAATTTGTCTTATTGTAAAATAATTTTAGTTCAATTGTAAATAATAAATAAGTTAAAAATATTACACTTTAAGGGAAAGGAAATTACCGCCATGGAACTGAACATCCGCTCCAATTATCGCTATGCTATCGCCTGCCCCACCAGCATGGGTGTCCGCATCACTCCCGAAAACCGTATGGCTGTTCACAACAGCGACCGCTTCATCCTTCAGGCTACCAGCGCTGAAAGCAATGTTCTCAATGTTACCTCTTCTCTGGGCAACGAGTGCCTCGTTCTCACCAAGTTCGTCAAGGGCAGCCCCATTGCCGAATTCATCAAGAGCCAGCTTCGCGCCCGCAACATTCGCTTCGAGGGTATCGATGTTGACCAGGGTGGTCCTTGGGGTTATCGCCATCAGTTCAACATTGCCGACTCCGGCTTCGGCAGCCGCGCTCCCCGCGTATGGAACGACCGCGCAGGTGAAGTTGGCTGCACCCTTTCCGCAGACGAGTTTGACACCGAGCGTATCTTCGGCCAGGAAGGCGTTGGTATGCTCCATATCTCCGGCCTCATCGCCGCTATGAGCCACGACACCACCCGCTTCTGCCTCGATATGGCAAAGGCTGCCAAGGCTCACGGCACCCTCGTTTCCTTCGACCTGAACCACCGCGCAACCTTCTGGAAGGGTCGCGAAGAGGAACTGGCCGAGGCTTTCCACCAGATCGCATCCATCGCCGACGTTCTCGTTGGCAACGAAGAGGACTTCCAGCTCTGCCTTGGCTTCAAGGGTCCCGAAGCAGGCGGCAAGGATCTCACCAGCAAGATTGAAAACTTCAAGGCAATGATCAGCGAGGTTAAGGAAAAGTATTCTAACGCCAAGGTCTTTGCCACCACCCTCCGTCAGGTTATCTCTGCCAACGAGCACCTTTGGGGCTGCCTCCTTCTGGCAGACGGTGAGTGGAGCGTTGTTGAGCCCCGTCCCATCTGCGTCATGGACCGCATTGGCGGCGGCGACGGTTTCACCGGCGGTCTGCTCCACGGCCTCATCTCCGGTTGGGAGCCTGAAAAGTGCCTCCAGTTCGGTTGGGCCAGCGGCGTACTGGCAGCAAGCAGCCTCAAGGACTATGCCGAGCCCGCAGACGAGAAGCAGGTTTGGGATATTTATGCAGGCAACGCCCGCGTACAGAGATAAATAAGGGGGATAATAAATATGAAAAAAGCAGATATCGGCCTTGTTGGTCTGGCCGTTATGGGCGAAAACCTTGTTATGAACATGGAAAGCAAGGGTTTCACCGTGGCTGTTTATAACCGCACCACCGATAAGGTTAAGGCCTTCACCGAGGGCCGCGCAGCAGATAAGAACATCATCGGCTGCTACTCCATTGAAGAGCTCGTTGCAAATCTTGAAAAGCCCAGAAAGATTTTCATGATGGTCAAGGCCGGACAGGCTGTTGACTCCCTCATCGACCAGCTCATCCCCTACCTTGAGGAAGGCGACATCCTCATCGACGGCGGCAACAGTCATTTCCCCGACTCCGTGCGCCGCACCGAGTATGTTGAGTCCAAAGGTCTTCTCTACGTTGG
>JAFYUG010000084.1 GCA_017558545.1 Oscillospiraceae bacterium
AAAAGCCGACCTCCGGATTTTCCGGTACTTCTACATCCGGTAGTAGATAGTCACCCACTTGCTTGTAGGTACCGCCAAGTTCTTCAAAGATTGATTTCATTTACTTCGCCTCCTGTTTTGTTTTTCTGCTCCCATTGTAGATGCTAAAAGGCAGTGCGACAAATGTGCGAAGTGCGCAAAACAAAAAAGAAACCCCGAAAAGTGTTGCTGCACAACACCTTTCGGGATTTATCTTTTGCGGTGGTTTAAGTAGATTTCCAGCCTCTTCGTTTGCTCAAATCAAGCATTGCAAAGCAAAAAGCTTCCCAACCTGTCAATGTTGTCTGTGACGGGTCACCCTCGCGGATGCGCATGGTGCGGCGGATTTCCTTGGGTATAACCACGCGGCCAAGGTCGTCTATTCTTCTCACAATCCCTGTTGCTTTCATATATCCTGTCTCCTCTTGAATTTTTAAGATGCGAAGTTAGTATTTGTAAGCGCTCGAAGATTATACCGAAGGAAATTATTAGTTTTTTTGAAAAGAATGTGGTATAATAAATTTCATAAGAGGTGATAAAGAATGAAATACATCAATCTTGGAAAAACCGCCCTTTCTGTCCCCGCCGTAGGCCTGGGATTTTGGAGAGCCGCCAATATGGAGGAGAAGGCTCTTGAAAGCCTCATTGCCGCCGCCATGGAGGAGGGGATAAACTTCTTTGACCATGCGGATATATACGGCAAGGGTCTTTGCGAGGAAAAGTTCGGCAAGGCCGTGGCCAATATGGCCATACCCAGAGAGAAAATGATTATCCAGTCCAAATGCGGCATAGTTCCGGGAGTGATGTATGATTTCTCGGAAGAGCATATTGTCTCCTCCGTTGAAGGCATTCTCGGGCGCCTTGGCACGGACTATCTGGATGTTCTGTTGCTCCACCGCCCCGATGCCCTCATAGAGCCTGAGGAGGTGGCCTCCGCCTTTGATAAGCTCCACTCCGCAGGCAAGGTGCGCCATTTCGGCGTAAGCAACCATAGAAGCGGACAAATTGAGCTTATGAGAAGATCTCTCCATCAGGACATAGCCGCAAACCAGATGCAGTTTGGCCTTGGCTACTGCGGCATGATTTCTCAGGGCTTTGAGGCAAACACCACAAGAGCCGATGCTGTGGACAGAGACGGAGAGATAATAGACTATTGCCGCCTCAATTCCATCACCATTCAAACATGGTCTCCCTTCCAAACCGCCAACAAGGGCGGCGTGATTTTCGACCATCCCCAGCTTCCCGAGCTTAACGAGGCCATGGCCAAGATAGGCGAAAAATACTCTGTCAGCAAAACCGCCGTGGCTACTGCGTGGGTGCTGCGCCATAGCGCAAAAATGCAGCTGATAACAGGCACCATGAGCGCCGACAGAATAAGGGAAATTGCCAAGGGAGCGGAGATAGAGCTGACAAGAGAGGAATGGTATACTCTCTATAAGGCCGCAGGCCACACTCTGCCCTGAAAAATTTGCACTTTCTCTTGACATACTGATTTTATAAGAGTACAATTCCCTAAACTGAATATTGCAATGAAAGGATAGAGGTGCGGTTGTCAAAAGTACCTCCGGCGTGAAAAGCGAGCCGCTGTCGCGTTGCCGGAGAGAAAGGGGCTGCTGCCGAAGGCGTGGGCTAAGCGAGCCACCGTCTGGTTATGCAGATAATATCTGCCTGACTGTCGCATTGTGCGGAGAGCTATGTATTGATTGCGAATACCGTCAAAAGATATGGCGGATAATTCGGGTATTAAGAACTTTCTCAGCCAATGCAGATTTCTGCCTTGGCTGATTTTTCTTTTTCCGATTCTTGCAATAAGCAGAAATTCAATTTTTGAAGGAGAATACCTACCATGACCGCTAACCCCATCTTCCGTGGCGCAGCCACCGCCCTTGTAACCCCCATGCATGCAGACGGAGCCGTGGACTATGAGTCCTTTGGCCGCCTCATAGATTGGCAGATTGCCGAGGGTATAGACGCTCTCGTAATCGCAGGCACCACCGGCGAAGGCTCCACCCTCTCCGACGCCGAGCACAGAGAGCTGCTGGCCTACGCCACCGAGCGCATCAATGGCCGCGTTCCCTGCATCGTGGGCACCGGCTCTAACGATATTGCCTACGCCGTGGATCTCACCAAGTTTGCCTGCTCCATCGGCGCAGACGCCATGCTGGTTGTAACTCCTTACTATAATAAGGCCACACAGAAAGGTCTCATCGCATCCTTCAACGCCATTGCCGATGCCTCCGATAAGCCCATCATCGCCTATAACGTTCCCTCCCGCACCGGCGTTGGCATTGAACCCTCCACCTATCTGGAACTGAGCAAGCACCCCAACATAACCGCCATCAAGGAAGCCAATGGCAACATCAGCAAGATTGTTGAAACCGCAGCTTTGGTGGGCGACAAGATGGACATCTATTCCGGCAACGATGACCAGATAGTTCCCATCCTCGCCATGGGCGGCAGCGGCGTTATCTCCGTTCTCAGCAACATCATGCCTGCTCAGACCAGCCGCCTTTGCCATAGCTTCTTCGAGGGCAATGTGGCAGAAAGCGCAAGAGCGCAGTGCGAATATACCCAGCTTATCAAGGCTCTCTTCTGCGAGGTCAACCCCATCCCCGTGAAGGCTGCCGTTGCGGCAATGGGCTTCGGCGGCAATAATCTCCGCCTGCCCCTCACTCCCATGGAAAGCGCCAACGAGGCAAAGCTGCTCTCTCTCATGGCAAAGCAGGGTCTTATCTGATATTAATTCGGGAGAAAAGATATGAGAATTCTTATAAACGGCATGCTGGGCCATATGGGCAGGGAAGTGCTCACCCTTGCCAAAGCCGGCTATAGAGGCGCCGAGGCGGTATGCGGCGTGGATATGAATAATGGGGAGATTGACGGCATAGTCTGCTATGATTCTCTCACCAATGCTCCCACCGATATAGACTGCGTGGTGGACTTCTCCCACCATAGCTGCACCGAGGCGCTCCTCGCTTGGTGCAAGGCAAACTCCATCCCCCTTGTTCTGGCCACCACCGGCCATACGGATGCTGAGCGCGCCGCCATTGCAGAGGCAGGGGAGAGTATACCCCTTTTCTTCGCCGCCAACTATTCCCTTGGCATAGCCCTTCTTATTGAGCTTGCCAAGAAAACCGCCGAGGCTATGCCCGATGCGGAAATAGAGATTATTGAAAAGCACCATAACCGCAAGCTGGATGCCCCCAGCGGCACCGCTCTTGCCATAGGCAGAGCCTTGCAGAGCGTGCGCCCCGAGGCCGAGCTGAATCTTGGCCGCAGCGGCATGGCAAAGCGCAGTCCCAATGAAATTGGCATCCATGCCATACGCATGGGAAATATCGTGGGCGACCATGAGGTAATCGTGGGCACCATGAACCAGACCATCACCCTCCGCCACGAGGCCCATTCCCGCGCCCTCTTCGCCGAAGGCGCTCTCTCCGCCGCTGCATGGCTTATGGGCAAGAGCGCAGGACTTTACGATATGAAGGACATGGTGGCATTTTAAGACAAATACGGCGCGATGTGGGCATCGCGCCCTACCAACGATTATTCGCGATTTACCTGTTTTTTGTAGGGCGCTCCTGCCCTCAGAGCGCCGCAAAGATTTTCCCAAGCTACATATTAAGGAGCTTTCCCCATGAAAATTGCAATTTACGGCTACGGCAATATAGGCAAGGGCGTTGAATGCGCCATTGCTCAAAATAGCGATGCGGAGCTTTTCGGCATCTTCACCCGAAGAGCACCCGAAAGCCTTGTAACTCTCACCGGAGCAAAGGTTTACCCCGCTGCTGACATAGATAAATATGCTGAGGAAATTGACGCCCTCATTATCTGCGCAGGCTCTGCCACAGACCTGCCCGAAATGACTCCCGCCCTTGCGGAAAAGTTCAATGTGGTGGACTCCTTCGATACCCATGCCCGCATCCCCCAGCATTTCGAGGCCGTCAACGCCGCTGCTGAAAAAGGCGGCAAGGTTGCTCTTATTTCCGGCGGCTGGGATCCCGGTATGTTCTCCATAGCAAGGCTCTATGCCTCTGCCATTTTGCCCAACGGAAGGGACTATACCTTTTGGGGCAGAGGCGTAAGTCAGGGACACTCCGATGCCATTCGCCATGTGCCGGGAGTTTTGGATGCTCGCCAGTATACCGTGCCCGTAACTGAGGCCGTGGAGGCCGTGAGAAGGGGAGAGTGCCCCACTCTTACCACCCGTCAGAAGCATCTTCGCGAGTGCTACGTTGTTGCCGAGGAAGGCGCCGACAAAGAGGCCATAAGAGAGGCCATAGTCACCATGCCCAACTATTTTGCCGACTATGACACCACCGTGGAGTTCATCACAGCCGAGGAAATGGCCGCAAAGCACTCCGCCCTGCCCCATGGAGGCTGCGTCATAAGAAGCGGCGTCAGCGGCCTTAATGGCGAACATAAACACACCATTGAATATTCCCTCAATCTTGACTCCAACCCCGAATTCACCGCCAGCGTCCTTGTGGCCTGCGCCAGAGCAGTTGTCCGCATGGAGAAAAAGGGTGATGTTGGCTGCAAGACCATGTTTGATATACCCCCCTCTATGCTCTCCCCCCTCTCCCCCGAGGAGCTTAGAGCAAAAATGCTTTGATACAGGATTGATTTTATGAATTTTATCTGCCCCAATATATCCGCAGCTGAAGGCCGTCTTTTCTTTGCAGGACAGGATGTCTGCTCCCTTGCAAAGGAATACGGCACACCCCTTTACCTTATGGACGAAAACCGCATACGCCATAACTGTCGGGAGTATATGAGCGCCTTCCGCTCTGCCTTCGGCGAGAATTTCCGGGTGCTCTATGCCAGCAAGGCCAACTCTTTCAAGCAGATTTACCGCATCGTTGCCGAGGAAGGCTTGGGCGTGGACGTGGTGTCCTGCGGTGAAATCCTCACAGCCCACTCCGCAGGCATGGATATGTCCCTGAGCTACTTCCATTCCAACAACAAAACCGATGCCGACATCGCCTACGCCATGGAAAAGGGCGTTGGCTGCTTCGTGGCCGATAACTTCGAGGAAGTCCGCGCCATTGATGTCGAGGCAGGCAGACGGGGTATCAGGCAGAAAATTCTCCTGCGCCTCACCCCCGGCATAGATACCCATACCTATGAGGCCGTCAACACCGGCAAGGTGGACTCCAAGTTCGGCAGCGCCATTGAAACCGGTCAGGCCGAGGAAATCTTGCTTGCCACCATGGCTCTTTCCAATATTGACCTTGCGGGCTTCCATTGCCATGTTGGCTCCATGGTCTTTGCCGAGGACGTTTTTGAGCGCAGCGCAGCGGTTATGCTCCGCTTCATAGGCGAAATGCACCGCCGCCACGGCTTTGTCTGCCGTGAGCTGGATTTGGGCGGCGGCTACGGTGTCCGCTACGTTGAAACTGACCCCTATCTGGACATTGCCGCAAAAATCGCCGATGTGGCCGAAACCGTTAAGGCCTGCTGCGAAGAAGAGGGAATAGACCTTCCCAAAATTCTGCTTGAGCCCGGCCGCGGCATAGTTGCTGACGCAGGCATGACCGTTTATACCGTCGGCACCGTCAAGACCATTCCCGGATATAAAAACTATGTTTCCATAGATGGCGGCATGACCGATAACCCCCGCTACGCCCTCTATGAATCTGCCTATACCCTCTTCTGCGCCAATCGCATGGATGAGGAGAGAGATTTCCTAAGTGATGTGGTGGGCCGCTGCTGCGAAAGCGGCGATATTATCCAGCCCAAGGTATATATGCCCTCCACCATCGGACGCGGCGACATCGTTGCCGTTTGCACCACCGGCGCATATAACTACTCCATGGCATCCAACTATAACCGCCTGCCCCGTCCTCCCATAGTTATGCTCCGCGACGGCGAAAGCTATGTGGCCGTGAAGAGAGAAAGCCTCGAGGACTTGCTCAGAAACGATTTGTAATAAAAGACATTTAAAGGCTCCCTTGTGCAAAGGGAGCTGTCGGCGAAGCCGACTGAGGGATTGCCTCTCGTTGCATAAGTGCGGTTTTGGCGCACAATCTACTTACAAGGAAGAATAACTATGAACACAAAAGTTTGCAAATTCGGCGGAAGCTCCCTTGCCGATGCCAATCAGTTTCGCAAGGTTGCCGATATAATCAATTCCGATCCCCTTCGCCGCTATGTTGTGGCCTCCGCACCCGGCAAGCGCTCCGGAGCCGACACCAAGGTTACGGATATGCTCTATCGCTGCTATGACCTTGCCGCAGCAGGGGAGGACTTCGAAGAGCAGCTGGCCGCCATTGAGCAGCGCTTTGCCTCCATTATGGAGGAGCTGGGCATCACCATGCCCCTCAAACGCGAGATAAGCAAAATCCGCAGCCATCTCCATGGCAAGCTCTCCCGCGACTATATGGCCAGCCGCGGCGAATACCTCAATAGTAAAATTCTGGCCGCATATCTGGGCTATGAATTCTATGATGCCGCCGATGCCATCCGCTTCACTCTCGATGGCCGCTTCCTTGCCGAGGAAACCTATGAAAACCTCTCCGCTGCTCTGAAAAAGCTTGACAGAGCCGTCATCCCCGGCTTCTACGGCGCTGACGCTAACGGAAATATCCATACCTTCTCCCGCGGCGGCTCCGATGTTACCGGCTCTCTGGTGGCTCAGGCCGTGGCAGCGGATATTTACGAAAACTGGACGGATGTCAGCGGTATGCTCTTCACCGACCCCCGAATTGTCCCTGAGCCTCAGACCATAGAGCTGCTCACTTACCGCGAGCTTCGCGAGCTTAGCTACATGGGCGCATCCGTACTCCATGAGGACGCCGTTTTCCCCGTCCGCAAGGCAGGCATCCCCATCAATATCCGCAACACCAACCGCCCCTCCGACCCCGGCACCATGATAGTTTCCGCACCTCCCGAGGGTATGCGCACCCGCACCGTCACCGGCATTGCCGGCAAGCGGGGCTTCACCAGCGTTCATGTGGAAAAGAGCATGATGAACGGCGAGGTGGGCTTCGGCGTACGCCTTCTGCAGATTTTTGCCGACCACGGCATCCCCTTTGAGCATTGCCCCACCGGCATAGACACCATGAGCGCCGTTGTGTCCTCCGCCGCCTTCAGCGGCGTTGCCGATGCGGTCATGGCGGATATTGAGCAGCAGCTCCAGCCAGACCATGTGGAGGTGGAGAGCAATCTTGCCATGATCGCCGTTGTTGGCCGGGGCATGGTTGCCGCACGAGGCTCCGCAGCAAGAATTTTCCGC
>JAFYUG010000085.1 GCA_017558545.1 Oscillospiraceae bacterium
AGAGCTTGCTCTCATCAAGAAAATCATAAAGCAGGGCGCTTTTTTCTTTCTTGAGACTTGCCATTGCTTTTATGCCGCCCTGCTTATCCAGCCACTTGAGCACAAGACCTAGCATATAGATGCTATAACAAGGGGGAGTATTATACATGGAGTCTTTATCTATCATTGTTTTATAGTTAAGCATCAATGGGGTGATGGGCAATTCTCGGCCTGCCAAAGACTTATCTATAATAACAACGGTTACACCTGCGGGAGCCATATTCTTCTGAGCACCTGCAAATATGATGCCGAACCGGGATACATCCACTTCCTCTGTGAGGATATTGGAGGACATATCCGCTACCTTGGGAACATTGCCCGTTTCGGGAACATAATGCCACTCAGTTCCATAAATGGTGTTATTGGCACAGTAATAGAAATAAGAAGCATCGCTATTAAGCTTCAGCTCCTCCTGAGAAGGAATGCGGGTATGGTTGCAATCGGCGGTGGAGGCCACAATATTGACCTTGCCGTACTTAGAAGCTTCCTTGGAGGCCACATTGGCAAAGTTGCCCGTTATGGCATAGTCGGCACTTCCCCCCTCACCCATCAGGTTCAGAGGAACCATGGAAAATTGGGTTGATGCACCGCCCTGCAGGAAGAGGATTTCATGACTATCGGGCACATTCATGATGCGCTTGAGATCAGCCTTGGTTTCATTGAAAATCTTCATATAGGCTGAAGATCGGTGGCTCATCTCCATGACACTCATGCCGGTAGATCGGAAGTCAAGCATTTCCCTTGCAGCGGTCTCCAATGCCTCAGTTGGCAGCACGGAGGGGCCTGCAGAGAAGTTATAGGTTTTTTCTCTTGACACGGTTATAAGCCTCCTTTTCAATTTAACACTTTAGCGAGTGTTAGTGTATTTGTATATAATACTACTTACCTATGGTAAAAGTCAAATAATAATTCCTATAAGTTTTCCTTTTTCTGCGGAAATTATTTTGACATTCTTCATAAGTCCATGGAGATTATCCCCTTGGGCGCAAACTTCGCAGTAATTATCCGAGTGGCCGCACCAAACTCCGTCCTTTTCCGTTTCGAACAAAACAGAGAGAGTTTTGCCTACCATACTCTCAAGATATTCTTTTTGCATTCTTGAGGCTATGGATTGAGCCTGTTTGGCTCTGGCAGTTTTGGTGGCTTTATCGAGCTGGCCATCCATTTTAGCGGCCACAGTTCCTGGCCTAATAGAATAAGGGAAAATATGCATGGAAGCGAAGGCGCATTTTTCAATAAAGGCCATCGCCTCGCCGTGGTCATCTTCGCTTTCCCCGGGAAATCCAACAATCAGGTCGGCGGAAAGAGAGCAGTCGGGGAATGTTTTGCGAAGAAGCTCCGCTGCGGCATAAAAACGGGCAGTATCATATTTTCTGTTCATATTCTTGAGGGTTTTATCGCAGCCGCTTTGGAGAGCAAGGTGGAAATGGGGGCAGATATTGCCGAGAGATTTCAGCATAGCGCAGAAATCTTCGTCAATAATGGTGGGCTCAAGAGATCCGATATGAATTCTTGCATCAGGAGCAGCAGAGGCAATGGCCTTGATGGCATCTTTCAAGGAGGGAGAGCCGGGCAAATCCTTGCCATAGGAGCTAATTTCAATGCCGGTTACAACAATTTCACCAAAGCCTTCTCCATTGAGCCTTGCAGCCTCCTCGGCGCATTTATCAAGACTCATACTGCGGACATGTCCTCTTGCATAGGGTATGATGCAATAAGAGCAATAGTTATCGCAACCATCAACTATCTTCATGTGGGCTCTTGTGCGTCCATCCATAGCGCCGGATGGAAGAGCTTCAATATGAGTACGAAGGAAGGGGTCGTCTACATTGACCATGGGTTTTTTCTCAAAATATGCTTTTTCGAGGGCATCCACAAAGCCTGCGCGGTCGCCGCTGCCGAAGACAACATCAGCGCCAATTTCTTCAGCCTCTTTGGCGCTCACCTGAGAATAGCAGCCGCAAACAGCGGATATGGCTCCGGGGTTTTCTCCCATAAGGCGGCGAAGAGCCTGGCGGGACTTTCTTCCGCTTTCTGCAGTTACGGCGCAGCTATTTACGATAACAGCCTCCGCTTCACCGCTTTTAACAGCCTCATGGCCTCTTTCTGAGAGCATATTTTCAATGGCTGCGGTTTCGAATTGGTTAACCTTGCAGCCAAGTGTGATGATAGTATATTTCATAAAGCAATCCTTGTAATATAATTCAAAATGATATATAATCCCTACTGTTAAATAAGAATTTTACACGGAGTTGAAAGCCATGTCAATATATCTGGACAATGCGGCAACCACAAGAGTTTGCCCCGAAGCAGCCGAAGCTGCAATCAAGGTAATGACCGAAAATTACGCAAATCCCAGTTCCACCCACCGCATGGGAAGAGAAGCCAAAAAGCTCCTTGACGACGCCAGAGCCAAGGTTGCCAAGGCTCTTGGCTGCACCGCCGAGGAAGTATATTTCACCTCCTGCGGCAGCGAGGGCGATAACTGGGCCATTATTCAGGGCGCCCGATATGCAGGAAGAAAGGGCAAGCACATAATTTCTTCCGGTATGGAGCATTCTGCCGTTAAAAAGAGCCTCGAGCTTTTGGAAAAAGAGGGTTTTGAAGTTACCCTTCTTGAGCCTGAAGCAGACGGCAGCATAAGCAAGGAGTCCGTTCTCGCCGCCCTGCGCCCTGAAACCTGCCTCATCACCCTTATGCTTGTTAACAACGAAGTTGGCGCTATTACCGACATTGCAGGCATAGCAAAGGCTGTTAAATCCAAAAATCCCCGCACACTTATTCACACTGACGCCGTTCAGGCCTTTTTGAAAGTTCCTTTCAACGCCACAAAGCTTGGTGTTGACATGATAGCCATAAGCGGCCACAAGGTACACGCCCCCAAGGGCATAGGCGCTCTTTATATCCGCAAGGGTCTCAGCCTGCCCCCCCACATTA
Source organism: Oscillospiraceae bacterium (assembly GCA_017558545.1). Classification (GTDB taxonomy): domain Bacteria; phylum Bacillota; class Clostridia; order Oscillospirales; family Oscillospiraceae; genus SIG459. The sequence goes on from JAFYUG010000085.1 coordinate 2,977, forward strand.
TAGGCGCTGGTCAGGAAGGCGGCAAGAGAGCCGGCACCGAGGCCATGCCTCAGATTGTTGCCTTTGGCGAGGCCTGCGAAAGCGCAAGAATAGCCTTCCCTACCTACCACGCCAACCTCAAGGCTATGAGAGCGCATGCCATTGAAAGAATTACTTCCGAAATCGACTCTGCCGTTATTATTGGTGGTGACGCCCCCCAGCTTCTTTCTGTATCCCTTCCCGGCCACAGAAGCGAGGTTATTATGAACTTCCTCGAGGCAAGAGAGATTTATGTTTCCAAGGGCTCAGCCTGCAAAAAGGGACACAGAAGCGCTGTGCTGGAAGCTATGAAGCTTCCCGCCGATGTTATGGACGGAGCTATCCGCGTAAGTTTCTGCCGCTACACCACCATGGAAGAAATAGATGCCTTCTGCGACGCCCTGAGAGATGCTCACCAGAGCCTCAGAGCTGCAGTTAAATGATAAAAAAGTACGTTGGTTTATCCAACGTACTTTTTTTATTTATTCATTATTTTCTTCGGCGGAAGTTTCTCCGGTTTCTGCGTTCTTACCCCGTCTTTTCAGCTCGATAAAGCGATTCCATGCATTACCCTTGCTATCGCCCTTGCCGTTACGAAATTCCTTCTTGTGTTCTCTTTCCTCTTCAAGATTTCTCTCCACAATATCACCGGAGCGGGGATCGATGTGGCTTATGTTGAGGTATACGTCATTATCCGTGGGCAGGCCGCTGCGCTTGAGCTTGCGGTTAACAATGACGGAAATGAGGCTGTAAATAAGCACAAACACGGGAACACCAAGAAGCATACCCATAAAGCCGAAGAATCCGGAACCGACGATAATGGAGAACATTATCCAGAAGCCGTTTACACCAACGCTGTTGCCGAGAATCTTGGGGCCAAGGAAGTTGCCGTCGAACTGCTGGAGCAGCACAACGAATATGAGGAAGAACAAGGCATGGAGGGGAGATTCCATGAAAATTATCAAAATGGAGGGAATTGCGCCTATGAAAGGTCCAAAGAAAGGAATTACGTTTGTGATGCCAACGATAACGCTGACCAGCATTGCATAGGGAATTTTAAAAATGCTGCATCCGATATAGCAGAGAATACCAATGATGGCGCTATCAAGAATTTTTCCGGAGAGGAAGCCATTGAAAACTCTGTCCGCAAAGCCAACACCAAGAAGAATTTTCTCAGAAGCTTCAACGGAGAAAATGCAGTAGACAAGCTTCTTCATATAAGCGCCGAAGGCCTGGCGGTTATAGAGGACATACACAGCGGCAATCATGCCGATGATGATGTTATAAATGCCCTTCAAAACGGTAAGAACACCATTTGTGACGTTGCTGAGAAGGCCGGTAAGCTGAGGGAGAAAACTCTCAATCCAACCGAGAACAGCTTCGGAAATATTCTCAACAGAAACGCCCAGCATAGCAGAAAGCTCGGGGTAATCTGCAAAAAGTCTTTCAATCCAGTCATACATGGAGTTGACATAGTCGCTGCTGCTCATAACTATGCTCTGCAAGCTGAGGACAACCTGAGGAGCAACAAGCCATATAAAGGCCGCAATCAAGGCCAAGAGAGCCATCATGGAGAGGAAAACAGAAAGGCCCTTTGCAAAATTCATGGCCTTAAGCTTCTTCTCCTCGCTTTTGGGCTTCTTGTTAACAAACAAAGGCACAAAAACATTGCGTTCAAGAATGTTGGTAAGAGGACAAAGAAGATAGGAAATAACAAGACCCCAAATAAAAGGGCTCAAAATGGTAACAAGCTTGCCTATCGCAGAGCCAATTTGGGAGAACTTGGCCAAGCTGAGATAAAACACTATGGAGGCCACAATTACAATAAATGCAGTTACGCCCCAATATAGATATTTTTTGTCCCATCTGAATTTTTTCATATGCAAACCATCCGTTAAATTTGTCTTTTATTCAGTTTACCCCTTATGAACCATGCAGTCAACCATTTAGTTTTATATAATCAAATCTTTTCACATTGTTAATTACTCAAAAATCAATTTAATGTGTCGAATTATGGAGAAAGAGGAAATATATTGTTATTTTATATTGTTATGTTAACCGTTAATGAAAAATATTTGCCCGTAGAGAGCAAATATTCATGTTGATAACTCTGTTGAAACTGTTAAAAACCTTGAATTTCAATGCTTTTGCGACCATACAAGTTGATGTTATTTATTACCATAATATGAATATTCATACTCCATAATAATTATTATTTCTTTTATGTAAAACTTATGCTTCCCTTGTAATACATGGGCCATGGAAAGCATAATTTATGGAAAGATAATTTTTATTTGGAGGCAGAAATGAAAATACTTTACCGCATTATTCCCCTGATTTTCTTATTGGCTCTGTTCCCGCTAAAAACCTTCGCAGCAAATGGGTCTGAAATAAATATAGAGGCCCCACATGCAATATTGATAGAAAAGGAAACGGGCACTATAATTTACGAAAAGGAGGCTTACACACACCGCTCCCCTGCCTCGGTTACTAAAATAATGACCTTGCTTCTTGCAGCAGAAGCCATCGACTCCGGCAAAGTAAGTCTTAAGGACGCTGTTACCGCTTCTGCAAAGGCGGCAAGCATGGGTGGAAGTCAAATTTGGCTTGAGGAAAGTGAAACAATGAGCTTTGGGGAAATGCTCAAGTGCATCTGCGTTGTTTCCGCCAACGATTGCTGCGTAGCCGTTGCGGAGCATTTATCCGGAAGCGAGGAGGCCTTTGTTGCAAAGATGAACGAGCGAGCTGAGGCGCTCGGATTAAAGGACACCCATTTCACCTGCTGCTCAGGTCTTAGCGACAGCGACGAGCACTATAGCTGCGCACGAGACCTTGCCATTATTGCCAGAGAGCTATTGAAATATGACTTCATAAAGGAATATGCCGGTATTTGGACAGACTCTGTCAGAAACGGGGAATTTGTGCTTAATAACACCAACAAGCTGATAAGAACATACGCCGGCGCAAGCGGACTTAAAACGGGCTTCACCAGCAAAGCCATGCACTGCCTTGCCGCCAGCGCAGAAAGAGATAATGTTGAATACATCGCCGTTGTTCTTGGAGCTGAAAGCTCCGCCAAACGTTTTGAGAGCGCAAAGACCTTGCTTAATTATGGCTTTGCCAACTACACTCTTTTGCCTGCAGAAAAGTTTGCGGCCATAGCCCCTTTGAAGGTCACTAAGGGCAAAAGTGACTGCGTTAATCTTTCTGTTGGGGAAGGCAACAGCATACTCATCCCAAAGGATAAAGCGGCAGATATTAAATGGGAAGCCAGCCTTCCCGAAAGCATTCCCGCTCCGGTGGATATGGGGCAAACTATTGGGCAGCTCACCGTTACATCGGGCGATGAAACCATTGCGGAAATTCCAATAGTAGCGGCTGAAAAGATAGAAATCATGGGATTTATGGAGCTATTTAAGGAAGTTTTGTCCTCCTTGACACTCAGATAAACCATCCCCCAAAATATCCTTGTATTATCTTCAAATATGTAGTAAAATCAATATGTTGCAGATATTGTTATTTTTACCACCAAATCTATACTACACAGGATTGGAGATAATATTATGGTTAAAGTTGATCTTAGCGGCGCAAAAGATTTTTTTGATGCAGCAGGTCCTGATTACGCTCTTGCCGCAGAAGCCCACCGCACCCTTTTCGGTCGTACCGGCGCAGGCAACGATTTTATAGGCTGGCTCGACCTTCCCCAGCGCATTATTGACACCGAGCTGAAAGCCATTCTGGCAGCAGCTGACA
>JAFYUG010000086.1 GCA_017558545.1 Oscillospiraceae bacterium
GCTTGACGAGTTCCACGCCGTCAACATCCACCCCATCTTCATCGTTGGCGTTTGGGGCACTGCTATGGCCTTCGCTGAGGACGTAGAGATCTCCACTCCCGACACCGTTGCCGGCATGAAGCTGGCTTGCGACAACCCCCAGCTCATGCAGTTCCTGGGCAGCGTTGGCGCAACTCCCGTATTCCAGATTCCCCCCGATTACTATTCCTGCATCACCAACGGTGTTGTTGACGGCCTCATCAACGGTTTGAACGTTATCGGTATCTTCGGCGCTCTGCAGCCCGCAAAGAGCGTTTACATGTTCGAAAACGGCGCATCCACCGGCGTTAAGGCTATCTGCATCAACTATGATACCTGGCAGTCTATGGATGAGACCCTCCAGACCATCATCATGGAAGAGCTCAACTACAGCGAAGAGTACTGGGAAATGAGCTACGAGTGGTGGACCACCTCTGACCAGAGCTGGATCGACATGGTTGCTGCAAGCGGCAATCCCATCCGCTACATCGAAGGCGAAGCCATGCAGGCATGGCGCGATGGCGTTAAGCCCTTCGGCGATGCTATGCTCCAGGGTCTCTATGATCAGGGCTACACCGAGGTATTTGACATTCTCCAGATCTGGCAGGATGCCATTGCCAACTACGACGGCAAGTACGAATAAGCCATCTTATTTGATATAAGCTAAATAAAAAAAGAAGCACTTTAGGCGGACTCACATAGGGATTTATACGCTCCAAAGTGTATCTTTTCCAGCAATACTTTGAAGAAAATCCATGGCAGGCGACAGCCTTGCCATGGATTTTTTCTTTGTCTTGCAGAAAAATATATTACTTTGGAGTGCTTTGCAGTTTTGAATAGAAGGTTTTTTCTTGCAGCAACTCCGGCTCTTACAGAAATACTTTGTGTATTTCAAAAGAGGCGGGGGAAGCTGCGGGGAAAAAGATTCATTCAAAACCGTATAAATCCCTATGTGAGTCCGCCTTTCGGCGCTGCATTAATTTTAGTTCACCGCATTTAAAGGCCCCCTTATCAAGGGGGCTGTCACCGAAGGTGACTGGGGGATTTTCTGCAAAAAACACCCCGAATGAGTTTTCATTCGGGGTGTTAATTATATTTTTTTATTTCCTCTTCAGTGTTGTGCTCATCATGAACAAGGCGCAGGCCATGGAGAGCACAAGGCCTACTGCCATGAGGCTATAACTGAGCATATAGAGGTTGCCGTGGCGCTGGACATAGTATTCCATATATCCCGCAAGACCGAGGGAGCCGAGGTAGACCACCCATGCAATAAGCTGATAGAGCCTGCGTCCGTTCATTTTCACGGAGCGGGATGTCAGCCACACAAAGGGTGTAACTATCATCACCGCGGAGAAAATCTGCATGAGGCTTATAAAGCCGTTGGAGCGCATGAAGAGCGCGTCATAGCGGGTGGAGTCCAGCAGGATTTCTGTGGAGAAGAAAAGGATAAGGAAAAGGAAAAACACATTTCCTGCGGCGCTGCCGCCGTTTTTCAAAACAAGCTTGGTGATATAGAGAAAAGCGGCAAGCAGGATAATGAAAATTATTGCGGCAACAATGGACTGCACAAAGAAAGTGGCAAAGCGCCACTCGGTAGCACCGGAGCTGGAGTTAATAACCGCAGAGCCTATGGGGTAATGGCGGTTGGCCTCATTTTCTATAAGCACCTTGCCTCTGGCGGAGTCATTGAAAAGGAAGCTGAGTCTGCCAAGGGCAATGGCGATGGCGGCGGTGGGGGCGTAGATATCCAAAAGCTTGCCGAAGTTGGGGGCAAGACCCACGCACCAGACGATGAAGGCGGCCATCAGACAGCCGATGATAACGCCGATGAGGGCAAAGCCGCCAACGGAGAAATCTGTGAAGGCCTGAGCAAAGCTCTCGTACTGGTTGGTGCGGCAATACCAATGGATAATTCTTCCCATAAGTCCGCCCAGCACCATGCCAAGAGGAACAGTAACTGCAAAGGCCAGGGTGTAGCCGGGACGCTTCATGCTGAGGGCAAGACCCACTATGATAGCGGCGGCGACGGCCATGACGATGATAATGGTGGACCAGTTTATAACATAATCGGAGTAGATATAGGCAATTTTATTCATATTTCGTACCCCCTCAATTCGTAATAGCCGAGGCGAAATAGAAAATGTCGCTTATGTAGCGCTCCTCGCCATAGTCCACATTGTTGATAACCTTATCGTTCATAACAATGGTGCCGGTCTGTCCGCCGTCAAGGGTGTAAGCCTTGGGAGCGCCCAAATCCATGAGCACGTCAGATAGCTGCTTAACGGTGGAAGCGGCAAGATAAGAACCTTCATAGTTAATGGTGACAAGGAGATAATGTCTCTCGCCCATCTGAGCAATGGCGGCGCGGGAATAGGTGAGGTTAACCTCGCCTATGGGGTAGGCGTCGGGGCAGACATTTTTGCCGTCCTCAATGAGGATGGGGCCAAAGGAGAGGGAGAAGAGAATGTCATTATTATTGACAAAGCTCTCTGCGCTGGCCTGAGAAGTAATTTCACCGGCGCGGACAAAATGGAGATCGCCATTGCTGTCGATGAAGCAGGTGTCAATCTCGCTGCCGTCGGCGCGGAAAACATTGCGACCGTAAACAACAACGCCCATGGGTCGGTATTTGTAGAAGTCGCCGCTCATGGCAACAACGGCGTTAACAGTGGAGGCCATGTCGGAGGTGCGATACTGGAAGGCGGAGCCGTAGCTGTTATTTGCCAAATAGCGGCGGAACTGGCTGGCATCGGCAATCTTAATCTCGGAGA
>JAFYUG010000087.1 GCA_017558545.1 Oscillospiraceae bacterium
GAGCACGGCGGCGATCCCACCTCCGTTGAGTTCTGCCACAAGGTTGGCCTGAGCTACGTTTCCTGCTCTCCCTACCGCGTTCCCATCGCACGCCTTGCCGCTGCACAGGCTGCAATCAAGTTCCCCCGCGACTAATTGATATTATTAATCCCCGACATCTTTGAAGGTGTCGGGGATTTTTATTGTTTGGCTGAATGCTCTATATTGTCAAGGCTTTGATTTTTTGTTAAAATGAATGCACCATTTTACCGAGAAGGACGGAGCGATATGAAACGCTTTTTGATACTTATTTTATGTCTTTCATTGCTGACGGGCTGCGGCGCAGCACCCCAAACTCCGGATATACCGGAGGCAGAGCCCACTCCCTCGGCTGAGCCCGCCCTTCCCGAAGAGCAGCCCGGAGTTCCCCTTCTTGAGCAGGGAACACCCGCCGGCGAAAGCGGAAATCTGCTTTATCTTCCCAATCCCAATGCGGAGACCATGGCTTGTCCCGAAATTCGTCTTTTCAATAATGGCCTGCTCATGTATGAGCACACCTCTGACGGTTTCCTGCATTTGAAACGAATTTCCCTGGAGGACGGCTGCCTGCTGGCAGAGGCCTCCTACCCCATGTCTCCCGCCGCGAAGGTGCAGATTGGCAGCGGCTATATCGGCATATGCGACAGCGGCAGCGGTCAGGTTATTTTCCTCAATGAAATGCTTGAGCAGGAGAAGAGCTACTCCGTTCCTCTTGAGGGCGACAGCTTCTATCTGAATCAGGAGCTGGAAACCGTTTATGTATTTTTTGATGGCGGTCTGATGGCCTATAATCTTGAGAGCGGCAGAGCCGACTGGATGCTGGAAAACGCCGGCTTAGTTCTGCCTTTCGACTCCATTGGCGGCTATACTTTGTTTACCTACACAGACCTCACCGACCGCATGACCTACGCAAGATGCCTGAATCTTTCCACCGCCACAATGGAAACAGTGCCTGTTGATGGCCCCATTTCTTCCGGTGTTCGCAGCGGCGAACAGTGGCTTTTGCGTCAGGACATTGTTTCCGGCACTTATGTTCTTATAAATCAGGATAAGGCCGTCAGCTTCACTCAGCCCACAGGACTTGTGGAGCTTATGAGCGGCAAACGCCAGCTTCTGAGCTACGATGAAAGCTTCCGCCAAATGACCCTTTATGATTTGGAGGGCAATTTCCTCTCCCGCTGCGCCCTTCCCGAAAAGGAAAACGGCAGCGTTGGCATGGACATGGTATGGAGCGGCTACTGGCAGGGCTATTTCTTCGTGGACACCTATGATGGCGCAGCTCATCTTATGTTCTGGGATATAGACACCCAGCAGGAGGGCGAAGCCCTTTCCATGACAGTTTTGGGCACCGTGGAAGCTACGGAACACATAATGGAGAAGGAGCTTTACGAAAGAGCAGCGGAGCTTTCCCAGCGTTTTGGTCTGGACATCCGTATTGGCGAACAGTGCGCTTTTGGCTATACCCATTATCAGGCCGAGGTATTGACGGATCTCTATTTTGTCCGCGATGCCTTGGATACCCTGGAGCGAGCCCTCAGCAAATATCCCGAAGGCTTCCTGCGCCAGCTCCCCTTCGGAGATTATAAGCAAATTCGCGTTGAACTTGTGGGCAACCTTCGGGGAAAGGATGATATGGAGACCCACCCCGAAATCATCGGCGCCTTTGCCCAAACCGCCCTTGACCACTATTTGGTAGTCTTTGACGGCTATACCATGGACACAATGGCCGTATATCATGAATTCTCTCATATTATTGATAAGCATTTGGCTTGGGATGCCTCCCTGCGCTCCGATGCACTTTTCAGCGAGGGCACATGGTTCACTCTCCAGCCTGATGGATTTTACTTTGCCTATTCCTACACGGATATACCCGAGGAACTTGCACAATACGAATACAGCGGCTACTTTTACAGCGGCTATTCCATGACCTACCCCACAGAGGACCGTGCCACATTGATGGCACTTATCATGACCGACGGCGAGCTTGTTCGAAATAATCCCAACATGGCGGCAAAAATGCGATACTATGCCCAGTGCATCCGCGACTGCTTCGACACGGAAGGCTGGCCCGAAGCAACCGCTTGGGAATAAACACCGCCATGCGGTAGCCAACAAACATTTTAATATTTTAAGGACGGACTTTTTATTAAGTCCGTCCTTTTTTAGGTGATTTTATCACGGAAGAATAAGGAAAAATCCTTTATTATTAAGCCATAAAGAAAAACAAAGGAGGATGCACCATGAATTATATCAGCCTCATTCACAACAGAAAGTCCGTACGCGAGTTTTCCGATAAAAGAGTTTCCCTTGCCAAGGTCAAGGAAATAAACAGATATTTCACCAAGGGTGACAAAAGACTTGTGCCCGGTTTGAAGCTGGAGCTGCACATTTTCAGCACCGATGTCCGCGAAGCTCTTGAAGGAGCAGCAGGCTACAACAAGTTCCTTGTTGGCGCCCCTGCCTATTTGGTGCTCCTCAGCGAAGAGCATCCCCACGCCGCGCTGAACGCAGGCTATATCATGGAGGATCTGGTGCTGAAGCTTGCCGACCTGGGCCTTGATAGCTGCTGGGTGACCTTTGATAACAGCGACGCCGTTAAGAGAGTTCTTGGAATCAATTCTCCCTTGGATGTCGCCGCAATCATTGCCTTTGGCCACGGCAAGAAAACCTCCAAGGAGCTTAGAGTTAACGTCAAGACCATGTCCAATGTGGATATTGCCGCCAAATATCGCTACATGGATCCCAAGCGCTCCATCCGCGAGATTGTCTATTTGGACAACTGGGAAAACACCGATGGTGTGATTGAGCATATCGGTTTCTATGGCGACATGCTTTGGGATGCCCTTTATGCCGCCAGCCTCTCCCCCAGCTACCTCAACAGACAGGCCTACGGCTTCCTCCTCCACGACGGAAAAGTGAGCCTTGTTAAGCGCCCCGACTCTTACAACAGAGAGCACGACGGTGAAGTTAGTCTTGGCATAGTTCTGCTCCATTTCTCCGCAGTTTTGGGCAGCCACATTCATAGACTCTCCTGGGCTTTGGGCAGCGATGCAGCCAAGCTCCCCCTCCCCGAAGGCCACGAAGTTGTTGCGACTCTCTCCCTCTAAAAACTCTCCAACAGATAGATGTGATGTTTCTCCTTTTTTCCACCTTTTCCCTCTCTCCGCACCCAACCCCATTAAAATGGGGTTGGGATTTTTTTCTTTCCTTTTTCTGAGCTTAATGATAAAATTAAACCATATTAAATCTACGGAGGATGCTATTATGGAATACACTCTCTCTTATAAAGGTTTTGAGGCAATAGTTGACAACATCGGCGCAGAGCTTATTTCCTTCAAGGACGCCCAAGGCACAGAATATATTTGGCAGGGTCATCCCAGCGGATGGACAGGAAAAAACCCCAACCTCTTCCCCGCCATCGGCGCAGTTAAGAGCGAGGGCATACTCTATGATGGCAAGGCCTACCCCACCCCCCGCCACGGCTTTGCCCGCCACAGTGCCTTTTCCCTTGTGGAGAAAACCGCCTCCTCCATCACCATGGAGCTTTGCTCCAATGCCGACACCTTGGCTCTTTATCCCTATCCCTTCCGCCTGCGTATAAGACACGGCCTCGGCGAAGGCAGCTTCACCACCTCCTACGAGGTTTTGAACATAGGCGAGGCAAATATGCACTACTGCGTTGGCGGCCACACCGCCTTTAACTGCCCCCTTTTCGGCGACGGCAGTTTCGAAGATTGGCGCATCACCTTTGCCAAGGAGGAGACCGTTCCCGCCATGCTGCCTCTTGAGGGAGGATTTATAGATTTTAATTACACCATGCCCGCCATTAAGGAAGGCCGCTACATCCCCCTTGACCATTCTCTCCACGACAAAATTGACACCCTTATTTTCCGGGACTTAAACTCCACTTCCGTAAGCCTC
>JAFYUG010000088.1 GCA_017558545.1 Oscillospiraceae bacterium
CTCGGCCTTGATGAGCTTTTTAAGCTCATTAAGGGTTGCAAAAAGTCCCTTATCTATAATGAGGGTATCTATGCCCAGTTCGCGGGCTTCCTGAGCAAAAAAGCCGTCCATGAAGCAGACCAGCTTAACATTATTATCCTTGCTGAGGTGCTTGAGCAGCAGATGAACATGGGTGCGGGCGCCGCCGCTGTCACCGCCGCTGATAAGATGTATTACTTTCAACTTGCGCCTCCAAAATTACTTGTTTATTGAAGAAAAATAAGCTACAATTATAATATTGTACTTATTGATTATACCTTGAAGGATTTTTTCAGTCAATAGTGAGGTAAACATGACCAGAATATATCTTATCCGCCATGGCGAGGCCGAGGGCAACCTTTACCGCCGCGCTCAGGGACATTATAACGCTCAGATAACCGCAAAGGGCCACCGCCAGATTGCGGCTTTGGCCGAGAGATTCAAAGATGAGCACATAGACGCTCTTTATTCCAGCGACTTGATGCGCACTCAGATAACCGCAGGGGCCATCACCAAGTATCATGATGTTCCCATGATTTTGGAGCCTCAGATCAGGGAGGTCTGCCTTGGTGTTTGGGAGGACGTGCCTTGGGGAGATCTCAGCTACGATTACCCCGAAGCCATGACCGCTTTCAACGATGACCCCGAGTCCTGGTCCGCTCCCGGCTGCGAGAGCTTTGAGGCTCTCAAGAAGCGTATGATGGCTGCCATTTTGCGCATTGCAGCCGCCCATGACGGTCAGACCGTTGCCTGCGTAAGCCACGGCATGGCTATTCGCACCCTTCTCAGCCATATTATGGGGGTGCCTTCCAAGGAAATCCGCCGCCTGCCCCACGGGGACAACACCGCCGTAAGCTTGCTGGAGGTGGATGGCGAGTATGTTAAGGTTATATATTGCAACGATGCCTCCCATCTTGTTGGAGATTTGAGCACCTTTGCCCGCCAGAGCTGGTGGCGCAAGCCCGGTTTGCATGACACAAACAATGTGCGTTTCCGCCTTCTTGACCCCTCCAAAGAGCCGGAGGTCTATCTGGCCTTCTACGCCGAGGCTTGGGAGAGCGTTTACGGCAGTCTGGACGGCTTTGAGCCAAGGCTCTATCTCCGCTGCGCCAAGCAGCGCTACGCCGAGGATGAGCGCAGCATAGCTGTTATCATCTGCGGCGACGAAACCGTGGGTCTCACGGAGCTTGATACCAAGCGGGGCGAGAGCGAGGGCTATGGCTGGATCAGCCTTTGCTGCGTGAAGGAAAGCCACCGCCGCAACCTTTTGGGCGTGCAGCTTCTTGGCCACGCCGTCAGCCTCTTCCGCAAAAAGGGATATAAGAGCATTCGCCTTTGCGTTTCCCCCAAAAATACCGGTGCAATGAGTTTTTATAAAGAAAACGGCTTCGTAAAAATCGGCACCACCCCCGGCACCTTCGGCATGCTGGATGTTATGGAGAAGATGATATAATTTTTTCCGCTATGGATAATAAAGAGCCTCTGCCTGAGAGAAAAGTTATCAGGCTGAAAGATTATGATTATTCCCAAAACGGCGCATATTTCGTGACAATATGCACCAATAATAGGGCACCCTATTTCGGAGTGCTAAGTTCCCCCTCTGTAGGGGCGGACCTATGTGTCCGCCCGAAAGCCGCCTATAACATTATAGAGCATTGGCTTTTGGAAATCCCCAAGGCATTTGAAAATACATCCATTGATATTTACACCATAATGCCCGACCACATTCACCTTATCATTCGCATTGATAGGCCTCTGCACGCGGGCGGACACGCAGGTCCGCCCCTACAGCGGATGATGCAGTGGTTTAAGACGATGACAACCAACGAATACACCAAAGGGGTCAAAGCGGGAGTTTTGCCCCCCTATGACAAAAAACTTTGGCAGCGGGGATTTTATGACCACGTTATCCGCAATGAGGCGGATTATTTGGAATGCATGGAATACATAGAGCAAAATCCGCTGAAAGCCCATTTACTAAAACAAAAGGACCTATGACTATGACAAATCTTGATTTTCTCCCTGTTTCAAGGGACGATATGATTGACCGCGGATGGTGGTGGTATGACTTCCTCATCGTAAGCGGCGACGCATACGTTGACCACCCCACATTTGGCAGCGCCCTCATCGCCAGACTTTTGGAGGACGCAGGCTACCGCGTGGCCTTTTTGGCTCAGCCGGACTGGCACTCCGCCGCCGACTTCGAGGCCATGGGCAGACCCAAGCTGGGTGTGCTCATTTCCGCAGGCAACCTTGACAGCATGGTTGCCCACTACACCGCTGCCAAAAAACACCGCAGCGAGGACTTCTACTCCCCCGGCAAGCGCATGGGTCTGCGCCCCGACAGAGCCAGCATCGTCTACTCTAACCGCGCTCGCGAGGCCTTCCCCGATACCCCTATCATAATCGGCGGCCTTGAAGCCAGCCTCCGCCGCTTTGCCCACTACGATTATTGGGATGACAAGGTGCGCCGCAGCGTACTGGTGGACTCCGGCGCCGACCTGCTTATTTACGGCATGGGCGAGAGAGCCACCCTTGAAATTGCCGCTCTGCTGAAGAAAAAGACCCCCGTTTCCGCCATCACCGGCGTCAAAGGCACCGCCTACATGACCCGCTCTCCCGAGCTTTGCCCCTTTGAGGCCATAGAGGTGCCTGATTTTGACCAGTGCTGCGATTCCAAGCGCTTTTATGCTCAGGCGGCCAAAATCCAGTTTGAGGAGCATGACCCCATCCGAGGCCGCGCCCTTTTCCAAGGCCACGGGGACAGAACCTTGGTGGTTAACCCTCCCCAGATGCCTTTGGACACCAAGGGGCTGGACAAGGTTGCCGAGCTGCCCTACACACGCTGGTATCACCCCATGTATGAGGATATGGGCGGCGTTCCCGCCATTGAAGAGGTGCGCTTTTCCGTCACCCATAACCGCGGCTGCTTTGGCGGCTGCAACTTCTGCGCCCTGGCCTTCCACCAAGGCCGCATGGTCACCTCCCGCAGCATAGAATCCGTTGTACGCGAGGTTGAGGCCATGACCAAGTGCGAGGATTTCAAGGGCTATGTCAGCGACATTGGCGGCCCCACCGCCAACTTCCGCCACCCCAGCTGCCGGAAGCAGCTGAAAGACGGCATGTGCAAGAGAAGCTGCCTTGCCCCCACCCCCTGCCCCAACCTTGACCCCGACCACAGCGACTATCTGAAGCTTCTGCGCCGCGTTCGCGCCATCCCCGGAGTTAAGAAGGTTTTCATCCGCTCCGGCATCCGCTATGACTACATGCTTCAGGAGGAAAACAGCGAATTTTTCTCCGACCTTGTTAAATACCATGTGTCCGGCCAGCTTCGCGTTGCCCCCGAACACTGCGTGGACGGCGTTTTGGACTATATGGGCAAGCCCCATGTGGCGGTTTACGAGAAGTTCCTTGATAAATACCAGCGCCTTAACCAGCGCTATGAGCAAAAGCAGTTTGCCGTGCCCTATCTCATGAGCAGCCACCCCGGCTGCACTCTCAATGACGCCGTGGCACTGGCTGAGTATCTCAACCGCCACCACCGCCAGCCCGAGCAGGTACAGGACTTCTACCCCACCCCCGGCACGGTTTCCACCTGCATGTACTACACCGGCATTGACCCCCGCACCATGAAGGAGGTCTATGTTGCCCGCTCCTTCGGCGAGAAAGCCATGCAGAGAGCTCTTTTGCAGTGGAAGCGCCCCGAAAAGCGTCAGGCGGTTATTGCCGCTTTGAAGGCCGCAGGCCGCACCGACCTCATAGGCTTCGGCCCTGAGTGCCTCATCCGCCCCGACTATTCTCCCAGAAAGAAAGCCCCTGCCAAGAAGGCGGAGGAAGTTGTTCCCGAAAAGCCCAAGAAAACCGAGTATAAGGCAGGCTGGGCTAAGCCTAAGCCCAAGAAAAACGCCCGCCCCGTGAAAAAAGGCGGCAAGAAAAAATGAGTTATGGTGATAATAAAATTCTTTTGATAATAAGCATATATCTGCTTATTATGAATGTGCTGCTCTTTTTCACCATGGGCGCTGACAAATTCAAGGCCAAAACAGGCCGCAGAAGAGTGAGCGAAGCAAGGCTATTTTTCCTCGCCCTCATAGGCGGCAGCCTCGGCGGCATTGCAGGAATGCAGCTTTTTCGCCATAAGACGAAGCATAATTCCTTCCGCATCGGCTTCCCCGCTATATTTATAGTCCAGCTGGGTATAGCTTTGTATTTGATATTTGCTTGAGAGCATCCTAGTTCCCTCTGACGAGGGAGGTGGATTCGCCAAAGTCGAAGACGTAGGGAGAGATATGCCTTCTCTCCCCCAGTCAGCTTCGCTGACA
>JAFYUG010000089.1 GCA_017558545.1 Oscillospiraceae bacterium
CGCGGCGGCGCATTCCCCGCAGGACTGCTCATCGGCACCGTCACCACCGTTATGACCGAAGCCGGCGGACAGAACACCTATGGCGTTGTTGAGCCCGCCTGCGATGTTGACGGCCTCAGTCAGGTCTTCATCGTCACCGATTACGAAATCGTGGAGTAAAAAAGGCCTTGGCCTTCTCGTTTTCAAAGAAAACATATCGCGTGTTCAGAATGAACACATATCGCAGACGATAGTCTATATTGCGCGCGAAGCGCATATCGCTGCGCGTAAGCGCACAAAAAAATCTGCGATATTTTTTCCTTCGGAAAAAGCGATATTTGCCCTATCGGGCAAGCGATATATTTGCTGACAAATGCGATATTTGCTTCGCAAGCGAAGCAAACGCTAATCCCCCCCCGAGGTCACACAAAATGCTTTTACAAATTCTCGAACTCATTGATTTTAGAAAAATACGCAAGGCTCTTTGGTATTGCCTCTGCGTCATAGTGACCATATCCATCCAAAACCTTCTCTTCTCCCGCATAGCCATCTTCGGCGTACACCCCTATTTTGTCCCCGCCATTGTTATTGCCATAGGCATGTTCGAAGGGGGCGTATGGGGCGCGGCCATGGGTCTTGTCACCGGCTATTTCTGCGACATGACCTTGGTGGACAACACCGCCCTTTTCATGGTGCTTTTCGCAATCATGGGCTTTGCGGCAGGATTTTTGACGGAATTCCTTATTAACCGCCGCTTCTTCTCCTATATCGTGCTGGCGGTTTTGGGACTTTTGGCCACCGCAATCTGCCAGATTGTTCCCCTTTGGATATTCCTCTCCACCCCCCTCGGCCATCTTCTGCCCACATTGCTTTTGCAGGTGATTTGGTCTTCCATTTTGGCCATCCCCGCCTACTACGCCGTTAAGATGGTGAGCATCAGGCGCAAAGAAGAAGAATAAACAGCCCTGCCCTCGTCTGTTCTGCAACAAAAGCTTCCCCCGGGGGAAGCTGTCAGCGAAGCTGACTGATGAGGGACATAAATGCTCAGATAATCGCAGAGACATCAACCTCTTCGCCTTCGGCGAAGCCACCTCCTCTTAAAAGGGGAGGCAAGCCCCTCATCCGTCACGGCTTTCAGCCGTACCACCTTCCCCCAAGGGAAGGTTCTCACTAAGCACATCCCCCCTCTCCCATCCCGAAAGGAAAATGTTATGAACAGAATTATCAAGCCCGCAAGACTTTTGGCCATGGCCCTTGTTGTTCTTGCCATCTCCGCAATTTATATAGTCACTCTCTACAAGCTTCAGGTTGTAGAGGGCGAGGCCTACTATGCCGCCAGCCACGACAACGTTGTGTCCACAGACCGCGTTCCCGGCGCCCGAGGCAGCCTTATGGATCGCTATGGCCGAGTGCTGGTTGAAAACAAGGAATGCAACAACATCCTTCTGGATAACGAGGATTTGTTCTACACCGAAGGCGTTGACCCCAACGCATCTATTCTCTCCCTTGTTAAGCTCATCCGCGAATTTGGCGACAGTCACATAGACACCCTGCCTATCACCAAGGAAGCCCCCTTCGAATACACCTCCATGACCGCCGCCCAGACCACCATGCTCAAGGCCTACCTTAACGACAAGGGTCTCCCCGAGAGCACCAGCGCCATTGAGCTTCTGGCCTATATGCGCCAGCGCTATGACATCGACAACAGCTATTCCAGTGAGGAAATGCGCATTATAGCCGGCGTCCGCTACGAGATCAACGCCCGCTATTCCAAGGGCTTCAACACCGCTGACTATATCTTCGTTGAAGACGCCAGCATGGATCTTATAACCACCCTCATGGAAAACGACATCCCCGGCTTCCGCGTTGAAACGGGCTTCGTCCGCGAGTATAAGACCACCTACGCCGCCCACCTGCTGGGCATGGTCGGCCAGATATTCAACGAGGAATATGACCGTCTTTCCAAAATCGGCGACTATGACATGGACGCCCTTGTGGGTAAGGACGGCGCAGAGTACGCCTTCGAAGGCTATCTCCACGGCGAAAGCGGCACCGCCCGCGTAACCCAGACCGCCGAAGGCATTGTCACCAGCCGCGTTTACACGGAAGTTCCCGAACCCGGCGACCATGTTTATCTCACCATAGACATAGGATTGCAGGAGGTTTGCGAAAACGCCCTCAACAGCCATTGCACCGAGCAGAACATCATCCGCGAAGCCAACAGAAAGCAGTATGAGCTCTATGGCGGCGACGAGGAAACCCTCAACAAGGAAAACATCTCCGGCGCAGGCGCCGTTGTTGTAAACGTCAAGACCGGCGAGCCTTTGGCTTTGGCCAGCTGGCCCAGCTTTGACCTCTCCCGCTTCTACGAGGACTATGAGGAAATTCTGGAAACGGAAAATGACCCCCTCTTCAACCGCGCCCTCATGGGCACCTACGCCCCCGGTTCCACCTTCAAGCCCCTCACCGCTATGGCGGGACTTATGGAAAAGAAGATAGACACCGATACCCTCATCGAGTGCGTTGGTGTTTTCGATAAATACGAAGAAGAAGGCTACGCACCTCAGTGCTGGATTTACGGCAAGGGTCTCCACGGCAAGCTGAACGTTACCGAAGCTCTTGGCCACAGCTGCAACCTCTTCTTCTACACCACCGGCGACCTTCTTCAGATAAGCGCCATGGCCAAGTATGCTACCCTCTTCGGTTTGGGCGAGAGCACAGGCATTGAGCTCACCGAGGATAAGGGCGTAATGTCCACCGACGCTCTCTTCCAGAAGCGCTATGGCCGTGATATGTACGCAGGTGATACCCTGCAGGCCGCCATCGGCCAGTCCGAAAGCCTCTTCTCCCCCCTGCAGCTGGCCGAATATGCCGCCATGATTGCAAATAAGGGCACCCGCCACAGCGCAAGCATTCTCAAATCCGTCCGCTCCTTCGACTTCTCCGAAACCGTTTATGAGCATGAGAGCGCCGTTCTCTCCGAGCTGGATGCACCCGAGTATTACTGGGAGGCCATCCACGAGGGTATGCGCGGCGTTGCAACTCAGGCCAAGTACGGCAGCGTTTACGAAGCCTTCCTCACCGCCCCCTACTCCGTGGCCGCCAAGACCGGTACTTCTCAGCTGGGTGAAAACCGCACCAACAACGGTATTTTCATCTGCTTCGCCCCCTATGACGATCCCGAAATCGCCGTTGCAATAGTCCTTGAACACGGTAACGCAGGTAGCGAAGCCGCTCCCATCGCCCGCCAGATTATGGACTATTACTTCACCTTCAAAGATTCCACCGCAGCTCTGGAGAGCGACAGCACCCTTCTCCGCTAATTGTTGAATTTTTGTCAAAACTTTTCCATTAACCCCTTGCTACTTGGGGAAAAATGTTATAAAATAGCATAATACGAAAAACTACTATCGCTTGAAAGGACGTGGTTATATGAATATTGCACTCATGGCCCACGACGGCAAGAAGGAACTTATGGTGCAGTTTTGCATCGCCTATTGCGGCATTCTGGCCGGCCACTCCATAAGCGCCACCAGAACAACAGGCAAGCTGGTTGCCGATGCAACCGGTCTGCCCATTCAGCTGTGCCTCTCCGCCAATCAGGGCGGCAGCCAGCAGATGGGCTCCCGCATCCGCTGCAACGAAATTGACCTTGTTCTCTTCTTCTGCGACCCCGATGATGTTCGTAATCAGGACAAAGTCAACGAGATCAGCCGCCTTTGCGACCGCTACGCCGTCCCCTTTGCTTCCAACGTTGCCACCGCCGAGGTCCTGATTCAGGGTCTGCGCCGGGGCGACCTCGATTGGCGCGAGATTATTCGCGGCAAATAAAAAAATAAATACCGCCTTGAACGGAAACCAGTAACATCCAAAGCACCTTCACAGAGAGTGGGGCATAATGCTGAGAGCCCCTTGGGATGCATGGATGGGAAGATAGTCCGGGAGCGGCCTCTATGCGCGGGGTTAAAGCGCAAAGCCAAAGGGCGGAAATGTGTTTTCCGCTGAAATTGGGTGGCACCACGAAAGATATTTAATGCTCTCGTCCCATGTATAGGGATGAGAGCACATTTTTTTGGTCTGAAAGACCAAAAAAATAACGTTTTCGAAGAAAACATATCGCGTGTTCAGAATGAACACTCCTCGCAGACGATAGTCTATATCGCGTGCGCAGCACATATCGCTGCGCGTTAGCGCATAAAAACTGCGATATTTTTTCCTTCGGAAAAAGCGATATATGTCCTGACGGACATGCGATATATTGCCAATGATGGCAATGCGATATTTGCTTCGCAAACATTTTATTTGTAACAAAATCCTCTCGAAAGGAATCATTGATATGGAAAGAATCAAAGCCCGCACACTCTCCGGCTTCATGGAGCTTCTTCCTGCCGATCAGGCCAAGATGGAGCGCTTCATGGAAGTTCTCAGAAACACCTATTCTCTCTACGGCTTCACTGCCCTGGACACCCCCGTTATTGAAGCTGCCGAAGTTCTTCTTGCCAAGGGCGGCGGCGACACCGAAAAGCAGATTTACCGCTTCACCAAGGGCGACACCGATCTGGCCATGCGTTTTGACCTGACCGTTCCCCTTGCAAAGTATGTTGCCATCAACTACGCAAACCTCTCCTTCCCCTTCCGCCGCTACCAGATAGGCAAGGTTTACCGCGGCGAACGCGCCCAGAGAGGCCGCTTCCGCGAGTTCTATCAGGCCGACATCGACATCATCGGCGACGGCAAGCTGGACATCATCAACGAGGCCGAAATCCCCTCCGTTATCTACCGCACCTTCTCCCGTCTGGGTCTCAGCAAGTTCGTCATCCGCGTTAATAACCGCAAGATTCTCAACGGCTTCTACGCCATGCTGGGTCTCAGCGAACGCTCCGGCGACATCATGCGCACCGTTGATAAGCTGGACAAGATTGGCGCCGAGAAGGTTAAGGCTCTTCTCATGGGCGAGGAAATTGCCCTCAGCGAGGCCGATGCCGACGAAATTTTGAAGTTCATCGCCATCACCGGCTCCAACGCCGAGGTTCTCGCCGCTCTGGAAGGCTATCGCGGCCGCAACGAGGTCTTTGACGCAGGTCTTGAGGAGCTCAGCGCCGTTGTTGCCTACCTCCCCGAGTTCGGCGTTCCCGAGGCTAACTTCGCCGTTGACCTGACCATCGCCCGCGGTTTGGACTACTACACCGGTACCGTTTACGAAACCCTCATGGTGGAGCACCCCGAAATCGGCTCCATCTGCTCCGGCGGCCGCTACGATAACCTTGCCGGCTACTACACCGACAAGGCCCTCCCCGGCGTTGGCATCTCCATTGGCGTAACCCGCCTCTTCTACGTTCTGCAGGAGCAGGGTCTCCTCTCCGACGAGATAGTTGCCGCCCCCGCCGAGGTTTTGGTCATCCCCATGACCGACGATATTGCCTACGCCGTCAAGACCGCCACCATCCTGCGCGACGCCGGCATCCGCACCCAGCTTTACACCGAGAAGAAGAAGTTCAAAGCCCGCATGAGCTATGCTTCTAAGCTGGGCTTCCCCTACACCGTTCTCATCGGCGAGGACGAGATGGCCGAAGGCGTGGTCGCCCTCAAGGATATGACTTCCGGCGAGCAGGTAAAGCTCCCCGCCGAGGAAGCCGCCGCCATCATCCGCTCCGCCATGGAGAAAAAGGCAAAAGCCGCCGTTATTAAGGAGTAAAGCATTTCCTCGCCGTAGGGCGGGGTGCCCACACCCCGCCGCATGAAGGAGATGATTTCTTGCAACGCCCCATTCGCAAACATCCCCGATTGAAGGATTATGATTACAGCCAAGACGGCGCATATTTTGTAACAGTATGCACCAAAAACCGTGCGCAGATTTTATCGTCCATCGTAGGGCGGGGTGCCCACACCCCGCCGCCGGTGGAACTTTCCAACATTGGAAAATCCTTGGATAGATATATCAGTAACATAGAAAATGTCTACAGCAACATCTTTGTAGATGCCTATGTTATAATGCCTAACCATTTTCACATTTTGATTCGAATTGGAAATGACAATGCAAATAACGGCGGGGTGTGGGCACCCCGCCCTACAGACAAGCGCACCGCGGTACAAACCGTATTGCGTAGTCTAAAAACCATGGTCACCAAGGAAACCGGAATGAAAGACCTCTGGCAGACCTCTTTTTATGACCATGTAATCCGCAGCGAGCAAGATTATCTTGCCTGTTGGCAATACATCGACGATAACCCTGCAAAATGGACGGAAGATAAATATTTTGTCTGAGGCACTTTGCGGCGGGCCGCCCGCTCCCCATGGGCTTTGGCGCAATACATTCCAAACCCCTCAGTCAAAAATCTTCGATTTTTGACAGCTCCCTTTACACAAGGGAGCCAAAGCGGTATGTCAATCCCTCAGTCTGCCCTGCGGGCAGACAGCTCCCTTTACACAAAGAAGATGA
>JAFYUG010000004.1 GCA_017558545.1 Oscillospiraceae bacterium
CAACGAAAAGTACGGCATGGTGGAGAGCGACTTCATCTCCGCAGAGTTTGAGATGGTGCCCGCGCTCAAGAGCAAGTATGTCGGCTTCGACAAGAGCCTCATCGCTGCCTATGCGCACGATGACCGCGTTTGCAGCTACACTGCGCTCACCGCGCTGCTGGATGTAACCGAGCCCGAAAAAACCTGCCTGTGCATCCTCGCCGATAAGGAAGAGGTTGGCTCCGGCGGCCTGTCCGGCGTTCGCAGCTATGCTTACGATATGTTCTTTGAGGATCTTTGCGCCATGGACGGCACCAGACTGAGCGATTGCTATGCAAACTCCTTCTGCCTCTCCAGCGACGTTACCAGCGCCCACGATCCCCTCTACCCCGATGTTGACGAGATGCAGAACGCAGCCAGAATCAACTACGGTGTTGGCGTTTGCAAGTATACCGGCGCCCGCGGCAAGGGCGGCGCTTCCGACGCTTCCGCCGAGACTATGGGCCGTCTGCGCAGCGCCTTCGCAAGAGAGGGTGTTCTGTGGCAGTCTGTAGAGCTGGGTAAGGTTGATAAGGGCGGCGGCGGCACTGTTGCCATCTTCTTCTCCAACCGCGGCATCCCCACCGTCGACGCTGGCGTTCCCGTTCTGAGCATGCACGCTCCCTACGAGGTCGTCTCCAAGATCGATGCTTATATGACCTTCAAGGCAGCAAGAGCCGTTTATAAAGAGATCTAAGTTAATTTAGATAAGAAAAGCCTGTCGCATTAGCGACAGGCTTTTTGCACGCTAAGGGGGATAAAAGCGGAAAGATGAAAGCGGAAAGTGGAAAGTTGAGGTATCGCTGCGCACATCTATCAAATTTGTCGTAGGGAACGCATTCATGCGTTCCGCTTTGCACCGCACCCTCTCATGACCCCCTTACGACTCGCTAAGAGCCGCCGCTTCGCGTCGGTTGCTCGCATGCACAGCGCCTGCGGGCGCTAGTGTGTAAAGGGGGTCGGAAATTTCAGCGAAATTTCCGGGGGGATTGCTGCTGAGCACCCACGATGCGTATTTACTTTTCCTTGCTGTTCTCTAACAATCCCTCCTATTTTTTGCGCTGCAAAAAACTTCCTCCCTTTACACAAGGGAGGCATTGGTGCACAGCATCATCGATACACTCGTAGGGGACGATGCCCACATCGTCCCAAAATGTTTTCGTCAGTTTTAGGCATTTTTCGTTGGTTACTATTGCTTTTTTGGCTTGGTATAATACAATATATACAGGCAACATATACAAACAAAGGGAAGGAGAATAAAGATGAAGAAACTTAAAACTTTGCTTTGCATATTGCTCTCTTTCGCTATGCTGCTCGGTTTTGCGGCCTGCGGCAAGAATGACGGCGCAGCTTCCGAAGATGAGGCGGCAACACCTCCCAGTGAAGAAACCGCGCCCACTCAGCCGGCGGCTGACGAAAACGAGGATGTGTTTGAGATAGTCATTCCCGAGGTGAACCCCAATCTTGGTCTTGAAGCTGACTCTTTGGTGCTGATAAACGACGTTCAGCAAGTGCTTGACAGACCGCACCAAATTCAGCCGGGAACAAAGGTTACGATATGCATCAACGATGTGCCAGCATACACACCTTGGAACGCCGCTGCCGAAACATGGCTGCTGACCAACATATACGAAGGTCTTGTTTACCGCTATATGGGCAGACCCGACGATCTCCGCCCCCTGATAGCCGAAAGTTATACCCACAGTGATGATCGCCTTACTTGGGTGTTTCAAATTCGCAAGGGCGTTAAATTTACAGACGGCACCGTCTGCGATGCTGCTGCCATTGCTGCCGCTTGGGATTATCATTTTGAAGTAGCTCCCGCCAATTTTAATAACCTCAATATTGAAATCTGGCAAGCAAGCGGCGATTATGAGCTGACTGTGCAGCTCAGCTCGCCCTGCCCCTATTTTGAAGTTGGGATTTCTGAACTTTACATAGTAAGCCCTACTGCCATTGCCGAGTTTGGTGTAAATGATAATCGCGCCGCCATCGGCACTGCGCCCTACTATGTGGTCGACTATCATA
>JAFYUG010000090.1 GCA_017558545.1 Oscillospiraceae bacterium
AAAAAACTATGCTGCCATCTTACGAGATAGAGTAGCGGGGGCGTGTGTAGGGGGCAAAGGGCCCCCTGCACGTTAAAATCAATGCATTTTTGAGCGAAAATCGCTCAAAAATGCTGTTTTCAGGGTGTCAAAAAAGTGGCAAATCCACTTTTTTGACACCCTGAAAGACCGCGAGCAGCGCTCGCGGTCTTTTTTTTTGCTCTATCAGAGATTTGCCTGACGTATGGTCTTTTTGATTATAGAGCCCTTGAAGTAATAAATACTTGTGGCCAGCGAGCTGAGAGTCCAGCTTATGGGGTAGCAGAGGAACAAAATGCGTATATCGTTATACATGGGCAGCAGGATGGTGAGCCACAGTATGCGGAAAACGCAGATGCAAAGGGCGCTTATAATGGTAACTGTAACGGTGCTGCCCGCTCCTCGGATTGCGCCGCCGAAAACATCGGAGAATACAAAAATGCACACGAAGGGAGCCATATACCGCATTTGAGTAAGGGCATAGGCCTGAGCCTCGGGGGTTTTGGTGAATATAGAGACTATGTTTTCACCCAGCAGAAGCACGCCTGTGCCCATAATCGCGCCGGTGACAAGGCTCATAAGAAGGCAGGTTTTGATACCCTTCTGAACGCGGTCGAACTGACCTGCGCCAATATTCTGGCCAACATAAGTGCTGACGGCGAGGCTTATTGCCAGCAGAGGCATATAGATGAATCCATCTATTTTGCTATAAGCCGCAACGCCTGCCATTGCGATGGAGCCAAAGGAATTTATCTTGGACTGCACAAGAAGATTGCTTATGGCGAACATACTGCCCTGAAGGCCGCAGGGAACGGAAATGCGGGTTATATCCCAAACCGTGAGGCCATTCATACGCATCTTGAGAGGCTTAAGGCGATAATCCTCGGGCAGACGGCAAAGTCGGATAACGATGAGAACTGCGCTGACTGCCTGAGCCAAAATAGTTGCAAGAGCGGCACCGGCTGCGCCCATGCCCAGCCATGCAACAAACACCATATCCAAAATGAAGTTGGTAACGCCGCCAATGACGAGATAAATAAGAGGTCTTGTGGAGTCGCCTTCTGCTCTTATCATACCGGCGCCGACGTTATAGATAAGGGTTACAATTGTGCCGGCCATATAAATGCGGAGATATTCCGTTGCAAGGGGCAGAACATCCTCGGGAGTACCCATCCAAATAAGCATGGTTTCCGCACCAACAGCGCCCAGCACGGAGATAATAGCGCCGCAGATGATGCTTATAAGCATGGCGCTATTGATAAGCTTTTTAAGACCGGGTCTGTCTCCTGCGCCAAAGTGCATGGCGTAGAGAATATTGGTACCTGTGGAAATACCAAGGAAGAAACCTATGATAAGGTTTATGAGAGCGGCTGTGCTTCCAACCGCAGCCAAGGCCGCATCACCGGCATAGGAACCAACGATGGCGGAGTCCACGCTGTTATAAAGCTGCTGAAAAAGGTTGGAGAGAAGAAGAGGTATGGCAAAGAGCAAAAGACCCTTGAAAATCGGTCCTTGCGTGAGACTAACAGAGCTTTTCCGCACCTGAAAGCACTCC
>JAFYUG010000091.1 GCA_017558545.1 Oscillospiraceae bacterium
CTTCAACTCCTCCATCAGAATAGACAGCCGCATGTATAAACAGGACATCACCGGCAGCATGGCTCACGCCGCTATGCTTGGTGCTCAGGGCATCATCCCCGCTGCCGAGGCGGAGAAGATTATCGCGGGGCTTGAGGGCATTCTCGCCGACATAGACTCCGGCGAACTGGAGATAGATATGTCCTGCGAGGATATCCACTCCTTTGTGGAGATGGAGCTGACCGAGCGCATAGGTGACGCGGGCAAGAGACTGCACACCGCCCGCAGCCGCAACGATCAGGTTGCTGTGGATACCCGACTCTATCTCCGCGACAGATGCGAGGCCACGGAGGAGAAGATGAAAGCCCTTGCTCTTGCTCTCACGGAGCAGGGCGAGAAGGCCGCCCCCTTCGTTGCCCCCGGCTACACCCATCTCCAGCGCGCTCAGCCCATTAGCTTTGGCCACCAGCTTTTGGCCTACGCATGGATGCTCATCCGCGACATGGGCAGACTCAACGACGCCAAAAAGCGCATGAATTATAGCCCCCTTGGTGCAGGCGCTCTTGCAGGCACCACCTATCCCATTGACCGCGCCGCCACCGCCGCTGCGCTGGGCTTCGACGGCTATATTCAAAACAGCCTGGACGCCGTAAGTGACCGGGACTTCTGCGTGGAGCTGGCTGCGGCATTGAGCCTCACCATGACCCACCTCAGCCGCCTCAGCGAGGAGCTTATTCTTTGGAGCAGCTGGGAATTTAAGTTCATCGAGCTGGACGAGGCCTACACCACCGGCTCTTCCATCATGCCTCAGAAGAAAAACCCCGACATGGCGGAGCTTATCCGCGGCAAAACCGGCCGCGTATACGGCGGTCTTATGACTCTGCTCACCATGCTCAAGGGTCTGCCCCTTGCCTATAACAAGGATATGCAGGAGGACAAGGAGGCCATTTTCGACATTTTCGACACCGTGGACGCCTGCCTTGACATTGCCGCCCCCATGATTGCCACCATGAGCCTCATTCCCGAGAACATGGCCGCAGCCGCCGCCAAGGGCTTCATCAACGCCACCGACCTTGCCGACTACATGGTTAAGAAGGGTATGCCTTTCCGCAGCGCCTACAAAACCGTTGGCAAAATTGTGGCCTACTGCATAGCCGAGGGCACAGTGCTGGACAAGCTGAGCCTTGAAACTTACAAGAGCTTTGACGGGATTTTCGAGTCCGACCTTTATGAGGAGATTGACCTTATTAACTGCATGACAAAGCGCACCTCTCCCGGTGGCGCAGGCAGCGAAAGCGTGCTCATGCAGGCAAAAATTCTTCGCGGGGAGTTAGGATAATGAACATAAAAGGAAAAAACTTTCTCAAGCTGCTGGACTTCTCCCCCGAGGAGATAGGCGCTCTCATCGAGCTTGCAGCTGAGCTGAAGGCCAAAAAAAAGGCCGGGGAAGTCTACGCCCCCTTCGCAGGCAAGCAGATTGCCCTTATTTTTGAAAAGACCAGCACCCGCACCCGCTGCGCTTTCGAGGTTGCCGCCCATGATTTGGGAATGCAGTGCACCTATCTTGACCCTTCCGCCTCTCAGATTGGCAAGAAGGAGTCCATTGCCGACACCGCCCGCGTGCTGGGCAGAATGTATGACGGCATTGAGTATCGCGGCTTCGGTCAGGAAATTGTGGAAACTCTGGCTAAATACGCTGGCGTTCCCGTTTGGAACGGCCTCACCAACGAGTTCCACCCCACTCAGATTTTGGCGGACTTCCTCACCATCAAGGAGCATTTCGGCACACTTGAGGGCAAGAAGCTGGTTTATTGCGGCGATGCCCGCTACAACATGGGCAACAGCCTCATGGTTGGCTGCGCCAAGATGGGCATGGCCTTCACCGCCTGCGCCCCCGAGGAGTATTTCCCCGATGCTGAGCTTATTGCCCGGTGTCAGGCCATCGCCGTCGAGACCGGCGCTGTGCTGGAGTTTGAATCCGACCCCATCAAGGCCGTTTCGGGCGCCGATGTTATCTATACCGACGTTTGGGTTTCTATGGGCGAGCCCGACGAAGTTTGGGATAAGCGCATTGCCGACCTCACCCCCTACCGCGTGACCATGGAGCTTATGAATGCCGCAGGCGAGGGCTGCGTATTTCTCCATTGCCTCCCCGCTTTCCACGATCTGGGCACCACCATAGGCAAGCAGATCAGCGAAAAATACGGCATTGACTGCATGGAAGTTACCGACGAGGTCTTCGAGAGCAGCCGCAGCCTTGTTTTTGACGAGGCGGAAAACCGTATGCACACCATAAAAGCCGTCATGGCCGCAACTCTTTGAGAATAAATTGGATAATAAAAAAGCTTCGGAATAAACCGAAGCTTTTTTCTGCTTTTTAAAGCCCCCCTTTTCAAGGGGGGGTGCCTTGCGAAGCAAGGCAGGGGGGATAAAGCTAAAAAATAGCTTGTATTTAAGTTATGCGTAATCGCTACCCCTATCCCCCAGTCACCTTCGGTGCCAGCCCCCTTGAGAAGGGGGCCTTTAAAGGGGCAATCTCAAATTTCTGCAAATCCGTAGGGCGGCTGCTTGCTGCCGCCGCCTGCAAGGGCTTACGGATTGCCACAGCGCCTAC
>JAFYUG010000092.1 GCA_017558545.1 Oscillospiraceae bacterium
GCGAGTATAGCCCATTTCCTCGCGGGCAAGGTGATACTTGTTTTTGTTCTCTTTGGTAGAAGCGCGTCCCATATACATACCTCCAACAAAAGTATACTAAAACTATACGATAAATACCTAAAAGTGTCAATTTTATCCTTATTTTTGCTACTAATAAAAAAGGAAAGGAGATGCGGATTGCCACAGCGCCCAAAGGCGCTTCGCAATGACAAGCTTAGATTTAGATTCTGCTTTTAAAGGCTCCCTTGCAAAGGGGCCGACGCGTTAAGAAAATGTGCCGGTGGCACATTTTTAGCCAAAGGCGGGAGCAATCTATGATTGCGACCCGGCCCGTAGGGTGGCATTTGCGTTAGCAAATGACTGAGGGATTGCAAATGAGATACACTCCACTCGCTTCGCTCGGTCGGTATGACAGATAATTTACCATTTCACCCCCGTCATTGCGAGGACTTGGCTTCCCCTCTGGGGGAGCTGTCAGCGAAACTGACTGAGAGGGCTGCCGATGTGGCAATCCGTCCCTCCCTTGGCTCCCCGCTGAGTTTCATTCCGCTTCCGCTATGTTCGTAATGCTTATCCCTTTCCTCTTCGCATACTCCATAAGCTCCCGCGCCTTGCTCGCCGTATGCCAAACGTAGCCTGAACGATATAATCCGAAGTGCGCACCACGGGGCGGATTTTAGCGCCAGACTTCATTTCTTTTTTTGGTGGGCGACAGCCCACCTGCATCATTCAATTTTGCCTGACACTAAAATCCCCTCCCGTGGTGTCGTAGATTTCTAAGCGCATATGCTAAGGCAGTGCAAGGCGGCGGCTTGAAGATGGGCTTTCGCCCTTCAAAAGCCTTGGGCGCAGCAATGCAGACGCATATGCGCTTTGAAACGCACTTCGGATTATATCGTTCAGGCTAGGCAATCAAATAGTCGCAATGGTCAGCCATATATCGGTTTGCCCGCAAAATGGCAAAGCGGCGAGGAACATTTTCCATCCCCGGTGGGTAGAAGCTGTTGTCAAACTCCGGAGGCAGCTGCATTGGCCGCTGCGCTGGATGGTATGCAATCAGCATAGATAGCCTTATTTCCGGATGGCGCTTTTTTGCCTCGGCCAAGGCTTTCGCCGCCACGCGGTCAAAGCCTCCGCTATTGCCCACAATAAACTCCGTAACGCCATATTCAATAATATGCCGCTCTATGGCCTCCCCCAATCTGCCCAAAAGCTCCGAAGAGGCCTCCCTGTGCCCAATAAAGAAACAGCTTTTCATAAAACCGCCCTCCATATTTGGTAATGCTAAATATAAATACATTATATTTGGTATTACCAAATATCTCAACATTCTTTCGACATATAATAATGGCGAAAGGCAGGTGAGCAGTATGAAACCAAGAAAGCTTGAATTGGGCGACCGCAATATCATAGGCAAGCGCGTTACCGAGGCGCGTTTGGCTCAGGGCATGAAGCAGGTGGAGCTGCTCGCCAAATTGCAGCTTGTGGGTGTTGACCTCAGCGTACCCGCCCTTTCTCTTCTGGAAGGCCAAAAGCGCCCCGTGTCCGATATTGAATTGAACGCCCTCGCAGACATTTTGAATGTTTCCGTGGATTGGCTCTTGGGCAGAGAAGAAAAATAAATCGCTCATTCGTAGGAATGAGCGATTTTTGTTTTTTATCCGAAGTAAAGTAAGATAATAATATGATAATCTCTAATAGCAAAAGCCTTGGCTGCGCTTAAATAACATAGCCAAGGCTAAAGTATTATGCCGTTTTATTTAAGATTTCTTTTTGCGCATTTAGATATTGCTGTAGCTCCAGAATGCCGCTTTTTTGTAGGGCGCGACGACCTCGGCGCGCCGTGGACTCTATTTCGCTGAAAACGCGGAAATAACATGGGCTATTATGCTGCACTGTTTCTGTATTGGAGAGGAAAGCTGTTTTATAATGTAGCCATAAGGAGGTGAATGCCAATGACAGCAAGAGAGCGAATCTTGGCAATAAAGCTTTTGGAAAAGCAGAAAAATAATGCCGAATACATGAAGCAAATCGGCATTCAAGTTAATATGAACGTAAAGGAGAAAAATGATGCTGATTAGTCTGTTGATACTGGCTGCATTTTGTTGGCTGTTTATTAGCGCACTGTGCCTCGCCTTTAAGATAGCTTGGGGAGTTGCCAAGGTGGTGGCGGTTATTTTGATTGTTCTTGCCCTGCCCGCTATGGTGCTTTGCCTTGTTTGGGCAGCGGGAGCGGTTTTGCTCTTCCCCTTGGTACTGGTGGCCGCCGCTTGGCTTGTGCTGAAAGCAATAAGCTGAGGTACATAAACAAAATTTAAGCATACCCATATGGGTATACCGCTTTCATTTATGTATTCACTTATTCTTGCGGGCGTTATAGACATCGGCATCAATGACACCGCTGGCCAGCATTTTCTCCGCCCAAAGCTGAAGGGTTTCCACGGTTATGGATATGCGCTCAAGCTCTTCCTGAATATAGATAAAATCGTCTATCTCATCATTGGAAATTTTGCCGTCCGCAGTTATCTCAATAAGTCTGTCCTTCTGCTTGTTCACCGAGTTCAGAGATGCCAGCATCTCAAGCACGATGGCAGAAAGCTCCTTAACCTGCACCTCAGGAACATACTCCTTGCCTATAGGGCACTGGTGGGAGCAATAATAGTTGCAAAGGGAGGGTTTGTTATAAGCCTTGGACATGGCGAGAACATCATAGGGTTGAGGCTCTATTCTCTCATTTTCAATCTTTTCAATGCGGTCAGCAGTAAGCACCTTTATTTCATCGCTGGCCTCTTCGCGAGTATAGCCCATTTCCTCGCGGGCAAGGTGATACTTGTTTTTGTTCTCTTTGGTAGAAGCGCGTCCCATATACATACCTCCAACAAAAGTATACTAAAACTATACGATAAATACCTAAAAGTGTCAATTTTATCCTTA
>JAFYUG010000093.1 GCA_017558545.1 Oscillospiraceae bacterium
CCTCGCAATGACTGTGATTTTAGTCTGCGCCAATGTAGGGCGCGATGCCCACATCGCGCCGCCATTAGAATCAGTTCCCTCCTCGGAGCATAGCTCCTGCGGTCGGTTGCTAAAAACATGCCACTGGCATGTTTTCTTAACGCACCGACGCTCCACTCGCTATCGCTCGGTCGGTATGACAAGCCTATTCTATGTCCCTCGCCGTAGGGAACGGTCTTGACCGTTCCGCTTGCAAGGGCTACGGATTGCCATGAGCGCCCGCATCAATACCCCAAATGCTCCAGCAGTGCGGCGCAGCCGGTGTTCACATCCTGCCATGTGGCCTCGAAGTCGCCGGTGTACCAAGGGTCGGCCACATCTCTGTCCACTCCTGCAAAGGAGAGCAGCAGGCTCATTTTGCCTTCGCTGTCCCCGCCGCAAATGCGCTCCATGCGGCGCAGGTTGCTTCTATCCATGCAAACAAGATAGTCCCAGCGGCCATAGTCGCCTCTGTCCATCTGTCTGGCGGTTTTGCCGGCGCAGGAAATGCCGTGCTCAGCCAGCTTTTTTCTTGCGGGAGGATAAACGCTGTTACCCAGCTCCTCGGCGCTGACGGCGGCAGAGGCAATTTCAAACTCCCCTGCAATACCCCTGCGGCGCACCATATCCTTCATAACAAACTCAGCCATAGGGCTGCGGCAAATATTGCCGTGGCAAACAAATAAGATTTTAGTCATACTCTATATCCTTTCAAAAGCGTCGAATATACCAAGCGGGAACTGCATTTTTCATTCCGTCATACCATTGAAGTATCTGGGCTGCCTGCTTTCTCATAACTTGAATCTCTCCATCTCCAAAGGGCATTGCCCAAGGGAGGGAACTGAGGGTGTTGGAACAAATATATAGCGCCAGCAGTTTCCAAAACTCCATGGGGACATTGCCATCAAAATATCCGTCTACCATACCGGATGCGAAGGCCGGGGCCGCCTGAGCGCACCACACAATACGATTGAATTCCTCCCAAGGGTCGCCGAAGTCGTCACGGTCAAAGTCTATGATAGTTAATATGCCCTCTCGGTCTATCATCATATTGCCGACATGATAATCGCCATGCTGGTAAGTTTGCGGCCTGCCACTCAGCAAGTGTCGATTTTGAGATATGTATTCAAGAAAGGCCTCGCCGCCGCTTTCATATTTCAGCTCGCAGTTTTCATACATAGCGATTTTGCGGTCAATCTTGGCGTTGAAACGAGCTTCCCAAGTAGGTACATCTTCAGGGGCGGGAATGGTATGGATTTTTGCAAGTATACGCCCTGCATCCAAACCATAGCCATATTGGGTCGTCGCATCCATAGCGGCAAGCTTTTCTTCCGCATCTTCGCCGTCAATCCAGGTCTGGATGGAGTACACACCCTCCTCGCAGATGCCAAACTCCATAGGCATGCACATTGGAATACCCAATTTTGCCACTTTGCGCATATTCTCATATTCCCTTTGCTTCCGCTCAAGCTGGTCAATGGCAGAAATTCTGAGAAGGTACTTGGCCCCGTCGGCGGACACAACGCAGTATTTCTCATCCCCTGACCACCCTTTGTGGATGAGGCTTTTGCTTACAATATTTTGATAAATGCTCATATTTTCACCTCAAACGCAAGAGCGGATTTTGCAGGAACTCCACCAATCAAAAATAGTGGGGTAATCATAGCACCGCCATAGAAACTTGTCAACTGAGTGGGCGAAATTGCGGTTGTTGTATCGGCAAAAATAGGGGTTGGTGGCTACGATTTGCGTTGCTATTTTGCCGATAAGGTGGTATAATAACAACATGAAAACTTGCTGGGAGGCAACTATGGAGTACGTATCTGTTGCAAAAATGGCTGAAAAATGGGGAATTTCCGAACGAAGTGTGCGAAATTACTGTGCCAATGGCAGAATTGCCGATGCCAAGCTTATCGGCAAAACTTGGTACATTCCGGAAAATGCGCAAAAGCCGGAGCGCGTAAACAAAAAGAAAGACACCCCCGCCTTGCTGCAGATCCTGCGTGAGCAGAAGGCGTCTAAAATGAACGGCGGCATTTACCATAAAGTGCAGATTGAACTGACATATAACTCCAACCACATTGAGGGCAGTCGCCTTACCCATGACCAGACCCGATATATTTTTGAAACCAATACCATTGGCTTTGAAAACGAGTCTGTGAATGTGGACGATGTAATCGAAACCTCCAACCATTTCCGCTGCATCGACATGATAATAGACCATGCGGGAGCTGCGCTGACAGAGAAATTCATCAAGGAACTGCATTTTGCGTTGAAAACCGGCACCAGCGATAGCCGCAAGGATTGGTTTGCGGTGGGCGAGTACAAAAAGCTGCCCAACGAGGTGGGCGGCAAGGATACAACGCTCCCTGAAGATGTTGCCGGTGAGATGCGCAAGCTGCTGGCAGACTATAACGCGCTGCCTTCCAAGAGCTTTGAGGACATCGTGGCATTCCATGTGGCCTTTGAACGCATCCATCCCTTCCAGGACGGAAATGGCCGTGTAGGCCGCCTGATCCTCTTTAAAGAGTGCCTGAAGCATAACATCGTTCCCTTCATCATCGAGGATAAGCTGAAGCTGTTCTATTACCGTGGCCTCAAAGAATGGGACTACGAAAAGGGATTCCTCATGGATACTTGCCTAACTGCTCAGGATAGATTCAAGGCATACTTGGATTATTTCAGAATCATATATTAATAAATAAATTTACTCAAATAAACCTTAATAAGGAGGCCGCTATGGGAAAGAATCAATGGTATAAGGACAAGGTGTTCTATCAAATTTGGCCCCGTTCCTTCAAGGACGGCAATGGGGACGGCATGGGTGACCTGCTGGGCGTATATGAAAAGCTGGACTATATCAAGTCCCTGGGCTGCGACGGTATTTGGTTTTCCCCTCTCTACCCCTCTCCCGGCGTGGACTGCGGCTATGATATTTCCGATTACTATGACATTGCCCCTGAGTTCGGCGGCATGGAGGCCTTCAAAAAGGTGCTGGATGGCGCCCATCAGCGGGGCATGAAGGTTATCATGGACTTGGTTGTTAACCACACCAGCACCGAGCATGAGTGGTTCAAAAAGTCCAGACAGAAAATAGAGCCCTATACGGATTACTATATCTGGCGTCCTGCAAAGCCCAACGGCAAGCTCCCCAACAACTGGGACTCCCTCTTCGAGGGCAAGGCATGGGCATGGGACGAGGTGCGCGGAGAGTATTATATGCACCTTTTCGCCATTGAGCAGGCGGACCTGAACATGGATAACCCCCTCGTCCGCGAGGAGGTCAAAAACATACTGCGTTTTTGGCTGGACATGGGCGTGGACGGCTTCCGCGAGGATGTTATCACTTTCATTTCCAAGAAGGAAGGCCTGCCCGATGACCATATTATGCCTGCCTCCAAGGGCATACTCTATTTCAACCATGGCCCCCATCTCCATGAGTATCTGGAAGAGTTCGACAGGGATGTTTTCTCCCATTATGACTGCATGACCCTGGCGGAAGCCCCCATGGTAACGCCGAAAAAGGCGCTGAAGTATATAGACGAGACCAATAATAGAGTGCTGGACATGATGATTCAGTTCTCAACTCAGGAAGCGGACTGCCTCTTCATGGACTTTAACCACATACCCTTTAAGCTTCGCAAGCTCAAGAGGGCATACAGCAATTGGCAGAACGGTCTTGAGGGCAAGGGCTGGAATATGCTCTATATTGAAAACCATGACCATCCCCGAATGGTCTCCCGCTACGGCAGCGAAAAATACCGCGTTGAGAGCGCCAAAATGCTGGCGGCATCCTACCTCTTCTTAAAGGGCACTCCCTTCGTCTATCAGGGTCAGGAAATCGGCATGTCCAACTGGTATCCCAGCGACCCCGAAATGTACGAGGATGTGCAGACCCGCTGGCAGTATTTCAATGTGGGCACGAAGAAATCCCCCGAAAAGCGCCTGCAAAGACTTTGGCACGGCTCCCGCGACTCCGCAAGAACTCCCGTGCAGTGGAGCGGCGAGGAAAACGCAGGCTTCACCACCGGCAAGCCTTGGTTTTTTGTAAATGAGAACTATGTGGACGTGAATGTGGCTTCTCAGGAGCAAGACGAAGAGTCTGTATTGAACTTCTACCGCAAGGCCATTGCCCTGAGAAAGGAACTCAGCTGCGTGAAAAACGGCAGCTATACTGAGTATAATAAGGCCTCCTCCGCCCTTTATACCTATTCACGGGAGGACGAAAAGCAGAAAATTCTCGTTGTGTGCTCCTTCACGGAAAAGGAAGTACCCTTCCGCGCCCCCAAGGGCTTCGATATAGACTCTGCCCGGCTGATTTTGCAAAATTACCCCAAGGCAGAGGGCAATATAAAGGCCTACGAAGTCAGAGTTTATCTGTGGAATAAGTAAAAAAGGCAGTAACCCATAAAAAGGCTTGACCATATTGGTCAAGCCTTTTTCATAAGCCTCCCTCTGACGAGGGAGCTGGCAAAACGAAGTTTTGACGGATGAAGAGATTCTCTCCGGTTTTTACTCAAAACAGCGAACACACCCAATATATAAACCCATACACCACACTGGCGCTTACCCCGTACACAATCACCGGCCCTGCTATGGTAAACATCTTCGCCCCCACGCCCAGCACAAAGCCCTCTGCTGGTGTCAAGTTAGGACCCATTAGTTTGCAAAAATATTTACATTATTTTGGCGGCGCGGTATAATAAAACAAAGGAGTTGACATTATGGGTTTATTTAGTTTCATAAAACAAGCTATTGCTTTTAAAAAATCTTTTAAGGAACAAGCACAACGAGATGCCGTGTATTTACAAATGTCTACTGAAGAGTTAGCTACATTACCTGATGATGAACTGTTTAGTGCCGTATGGATACGTACAGAAAATATTGTATCGTCCAAAGAGGATTTGCTGGAAGGTTTTAATTCTCTCAATGACGAACAACGGGTATTTTATGCTGTTAACTACTTAGAAATGGAAGTT
Organism: Oscillospiraceae bacterium; assembly: GCA_017558545.1. Taxonomy (GTDB): domain Bacteria; phylum Bacillota; class Clostridia; order Oscillospirales; family Oscillospiraceae; genus SIG459. The sequence continues at coordinate 4,998 of JAFYUG010000093.1, forward strand.
AACAATGGTGGGCTTTGTCAGTTCTTTGTGAATTCAAGTCGCATGGTTGCGCCTATTGTTAGTGAGTATATGGGTATTATCGGCGCAATTGAACACAAAAAATTATACAATGCATTTATTGAAAAACACCAAATCAACACTAACGATTTGTCTTCGTTTGACAGTGATACTATTGAGGTTTTTCAATCACAATATGAATGCTACCCCTTTGATGAATATGATGATGCATTTTACGAGTTGGAACCTTTGCAAAATCATTTGGTTTCCTATGTAAAGAAACATATCGAAAAATTTTAAGAAGAAAGCGACGGAATTTCCGTCGCTTTCTTCTCGTTAGAACAATGTCGTTATTTTAATGAAAAAAGGTTGGATTGCGCCTAGGTGACCATATGAACGAATTTCCAAAAAGAAAACCAATCCGCATCGAGAATTACGATTATTCCACCCCAGGAGCGTATTTCATTACGGTCTGTATTGCAGACAGAAAACCGATTCTGTGGAATGTAGGGGCGGCAACCTGCCGCCCGAACCTTTCGAAAATTGGCACTGTCGTAGAAACGGCAATTCTGCAAATCCCGGAACATTACCCTGCTGTTTCCGTGGATAAATATTGCGTTATGCCTGATCACATTCATATGATTCTATCTATCAATACCGACGAGGACGGGCGGCAGATTGCCGCCCCTACGATATCAACGGTGGTTGGGCATATGAAACGATGGGTTTCTATGCAGATTGGACATTCCATTTGGCAAAAATCGTTTATTAACCGAGTGATACGAAACGATAAGGGATATCGCGGCGTTTGGGAATACATCGAAAACAATCCCAATAAATTAGACACCGGATACGATATGCCGGATTTTGAGAATATGTAAACGTAGGGGCGGCTATCAGCCGCCCGTTTTCGTTGTAGATAGTTCTGCGGGCGGCAGATTGCCGCCCCTACATTAGGGTGCATAACCAATAGATGATTCCGTAAACTATGCTTGCACTGACGCCGTACACAATCACCGGTCCGGCGATTGTGAACATCTTCGCTCCCACGCCCAGCACAAAGCCCTCTGTTTTAAACTCCACAGCGGGGGAGCTGACGGCGTTGGCGAAGCCCGTTATGGGCACAAGCGTTCCCGCGCCCCCATATTTGGCTATGCGCGCATATAGCCCCAAGGCCGTGGCCAGCACCCCTAAAAACACCATGGAAACGGTGGTGGCGGTGGCGGCCTCTTTTTCCTCAAGACCCCACATGCTCCACAAATCCCCTATAAGCTGGCCTATGCAGCATATAGCGCCGCCGAAAATAAAGGCAAAAAGGCAGTCGCGAAAAATGGGGGAGGGCGGCATACGCTGAGTCACAAAGCGGCCATACTCTTCCTTGCTCATATTCATATTATTCAAAAAAATCACTCCCTTTTCCAATGATAGTATGGAAAAGGGAGTGATAATTTATTCCTCAATTCGGAGTGTGTCTATGCCGTTGCGCTCAAATTCCTCTATATAGTCCTTGATGCGTGAACTTAGCTCGCCCACATCGTCCTGAGCAACATTTTCTTCCAGCATATCTCTTCTTGCCAGCTCCTCGGCCAAAATGTCAAAGAATACGGCGTCCTCATAGTCGGCAATGGCCTCATGAATGCCGCCTTCCTCGTAGGCGCGGGAGGGACAATGCTTACCCATGTATGTATCCACCAAAGCATGGAGGCCGTTTTTGGCGCAAATGCCGAAAAACTTCTCCTGCAAAAGGTCGTAGTCCTCGAATCTATCATTGGCGCGGGTGGAATTGAGAATCCAGTTGCCTATATAAACCAAATCCAAAAGCCTGCGAAACTCCTTGTCGCTAAGCTCAATATTCATTTTCCCGTCCCCCTTTCCATGTGATTAGCCTGAACGATATAATCCGAACCCGTTTCTAAGCGCATATGCGTTGACATTGCCGCGTTGTCGACTTTTGAAGGGCGAAAGCCCATCTGCAAGTCGACGCCTTGCACTGCCTTAGCATATGAGCTTAGAAATCTCCGACACCACGGGTGGGGATTTTAGTGTCA
>JAFYUG010000011.1 GCA_017558545.1 Oscillospiraceae bacterium
AAGCACTCCAAAGTAATATATTTTTCTGCAAGACAAAGAAAAAATCCATGGCAAGGCTGTCGCCTGCCATGGATTTTCTTCGAAGTATTGCGGGAAAAGATACACTTTGGAGCGTACAAATCCCTATGTGAGGCCGCCTTTGTTTTCGTTTATCGAATCTTTCTGCCTCTGGTCATATCGCCGGCATTATTATCATTGCCCTCAATGGCATTATCAACGCCATCGATGATATCATTGGCGCCTTCTTCTATGCCTGCGCCAATTTCGGGGAGTACGCCATCATTGGTGTCAACACGGTCATTATCGCCGATAATGCCGTTGCCGTCCTCAACGACGCCGTTATTATCCTCGGGTACGATAGTGGTGTCCACATTGGGGGTGGGCTCAACCTTCTGAGTATCGTCCACTCTGCTGCAGCCTGCAAGGCAGGCGAGCACCAGACAAAGGACTAAAAGAGAAACCATGGTTCTTTTCATATAACTTTCCTCCGCTTTATTTTGAGATACAGCTATATTATGGACTGTTTCCAGAGAATTATTTATTCTTTTTCAAGAAATATATGGAATTGCAATTCTCATTAAAACACTATATATTATATTGTATCTACACAAAGCGAGGATGCCTCATGATTTCTCTCAGCACCAAGAAAAAAACCAATCGGCTGCGCCGATGGTTTTCCATATGTCCCATAAGACACACTCTCACCATTATCTTTGCCCTTTTAATCGGAGCATATTTCCTTTTCAGGAGAAACGAAGCTTTTCTCACCGCCATTGCCAACGGCTTTGTTCACCCATGGCACAAGTATGTAAGCCAGTTTTGCGCCCTTTTCCCCTTCTCCCTTGGAGAGGCGGTTATTATAATAGGTGTGCTGGGTATAATAGTTTACATAATCATTCAAGTGGCAGCTATTTGCAGAAAGCGCAACATTTTCCTTCGCATTTACCGCACCGCCATAACTGCGGCCATGATTTTCTCCATAGTCTACGGCGGATTTTGCACCCTTTGGGGAGTTTATTACTACACCGCAGACTTCGAGGAGCAAAGCGGCATTTATGGCAAGGCCATAAGTGTTGAGGAGCTGGAAACCGTCACCCGCTATTTCACGGCGAAGATGAACGAATATTCCGCCCTTGTGGCCCGCGACGAGACAGGAGCCTTTGCCGAGGACATAGAGGCTGTTTTTGATTATTCTTCCAAGCTCTATGATGCCGTCAGCGCCGCTCTCCCCTGCCTTGAAGGACCTGCAATAGAGCCTAAGCCCTTCCTTTTCTCCGAAGCTCTCAGCTACATGACCTTCACCGGCTTTTTCTTCCCCTTCACCGGAGAAGCCAACATCAATGTCCACTGTCCTGCCAGCTCCATCCCTTCCACCATTGCCCACGAGATTGCTCATCAGCGAGGGGTTGCGGAAGAGGACGAGGCCAACTTTGTGGCGGTTCTGGCATCCATGGAGGACGGCAACCCCATTTATTGCTACTCCGCCTGCCTCATGGCCTACACCTATCTGGGCAACGCCCTTTACGGCGCAGACTACGATGCCTGGGCAGATAACTACCGCAGCATAGTCCCCGAGGTTATAGTTGATATGCGAAACAGCAGCAGCTATTGGGACACTTACCGCGACACCAAGGTGAACACCGCCAGCGACGCAGTATACACCGGCTTTCTCAAGTCCTACGGACAGACAGAGGGCCTTAAAACCTACGGAAAATGCATAGATCTCCTTGTGGCCTATTATTATGACGAGGCCTGCCAATACTTAAACGAGGTGGAATAAACATGAAAATCATTATCCTTGCGGTCATTCTCGCAATCCTTCTCTTCCTGCTGGCCGGTTATATAGGCTTCACCGTGGCCTGCTACCGCCGCACCGGCAAGATAATGGGCACGGGCGCTCCCAGCCTTGAGCCTTATCTTGAGCAGATGGATGAAGGCCGCCGGTGGTTTCTCGGCATGAAGCCCGAGAAGGTGGAGATAGTTTCCTATGACGGCCTTCGCCTCAGCGGTCTTTATCTCATTAACCCCGAGGCGAAGGGCACAATCATCCTCATGCACGGCTACCGCATGGATGGCTACACCGATTTCACCTGCGTTTATAAGAAGTATTATGACCTTGGCTACTCCCTGCTTAACGCCTTCCAGCGCGCCCATGTGGACAGCGAAGGCGAATACATCACCTTCGGCATAAAAGAGCGCTTCGACTGCCGCGATTGGGCGGAGTACATTGCCGACCGCTTTGGCTCCGAGCACAAAATTGTGCTGGACGGCCTTTCCATGGGCGCCGCCACCGTCCTTATGGCCGCCGGCCTTGAGCTGCCCGAAAATGTCAAGGGCATTATTGCCGATTGCGGCTTCACCTCCCCCTGGGAACAGCTGCTGTTTGTGGTTAAAAACAAATACCATCTCCCCGCCCGTCCCCTTATGGACTCTGTGGACATATTTGCCAAGCTGCTGGGCGGCTTCAGCTTCAAGGAGTATTCCACCCTGGACGCCATGAAGGTTAACACCCGTCCCATTCTCTTCCTCCACGGCGAGGCCGACGACTTTGTGCCCACCTATTTCTCCGTCCGCAACTTCGAAGCCTGCCAAGCTCCTAAGCGTCTTATAACTGTTCCCAATGCAGCCCACGGCGTCAGCTATCTCGTTGACCCCGATACCTGCAACGCAGAGCTGGATAAGTTTCTTATGAACATCTGATTTTTAAAACAGAAACCTCCGTTTCAGAAGAAACGGAGGTTTTACTATATTTGCTTAATTACTTGGCGCGGGTCTTGATTTCCTCGGTGATGGAAGCGATGAACTCGTCCAGAGCAATGGCGCCCTTGTCCTCGCCGGTGCGGGTACGGACAGCAACAGCGCCGGCTTCGGCTTCCTTATCGCCGACGACCAGCATATAGGGAACCTTCTTCAGCTGAGCTTCGCGAATCTTGTAGCCAATCTTCTCGTTGCGCAGGTCGGTCTCGGTGCGGATGCCAAGAGCTTCCAGCTTTTCGGCCACACTCTTTGCGTACTCTGCGGTACGGTCGGTGATGGGCATAATCTTAACCTGAACAGGAGCAAGCCAAGTGGGGAATGCGCCTGCGAAATGCTCGGTGATAACGCCGATGAAACGCTCGATGGAGCCGAATACAACGCGGTGGATCATGACGGGTCTATGCTTCTCGCCGTCAGCGCCAACGTACTCAAGCTCAAAGCGCTCGGGCAGCTGCATATCCAGCTGGATAGTGCCGCACTGCCAGGTACGGCCGATGGAGTCCTCAAGATGGAAGTCCAGCTTGGGGCCATAGAAAGCGCCGTCGCCTTCGTTGATGATATAGGTCTTGCCAAGCTCTTCAACGGCAGCCTTGAGGGTTTCGGTGGCGAAGTCCCAATCCTTCTCGTCGCCCATGTGGTCTTCGGGCATGGTGGAAACTTCGATCTGGTAGGAAAGGCCAAATACGGAGTAAACCTCGTCGAAGAGGCGGACAACGTTCTTAATTTCGTCCTTCATCTGATCCCAGGTCATGAAGATATGGGCATCGTCCTGAGTGAAGCAGCG
>JAFYUG010000012.1 GCA_017558545.1 Oscillospiraceae bacterium
GACCCAAAATCAGATGGACTATGGTGTGGATGCCCAGAGCATTGAGCTTTTCCAAGGCCTCATCAAAGACGGGCAGCTCATAGCCCCGGCGTATGTACCGGGCAGTTTGGGGGTGGATGGTCTGCAAGCCCAGCTCCACCCACACGCTCTTAAGCTTATTAAGCCGACCCAGCAGCTCCAAAACCTCTTGGGGGAGGCAATCGGGGCGGGTGGCTATGGAGATGGCGGCTATATCCTCCCTCTCCGCCACGGAGAAAAAGAGCTTTTCCAGCTTGTCCGCGCCGGCATAGGTGTTGGTGAAGGCCTGAAAATAGGCGATGTAGCGGCTGCCCTTGTATTTTTGGCTGACCCGGGACTTCTCCGCGTCTATTTGGTCATGGATATCCATGGCTCTGTCTCCTGCGAAGTCGCCGCTGCCCCCTGTGGAGCAGAATATGCAGCCGCGAGTATCCAATGTGCCGTCGCGGTTTGGGCAGCTGAAGCCCCCGTCAAGGCTCAGCTTATATAGTTTTTCCCCGAAAACCTCGAGGCAATAATCCGATGTGGTTTTCATATAAAAATCCTTATAAGCCTTCCTTTGGGGAGGGTTTCCTTACAAAGCTTCCCTTGGGGTAACGAAGTGTCGCCGCGGGAGTGAATGACATGCCGGGGGCATGTCAGAGCCGCGGCGTGACCGAGCCGCAGCGAGACAGCTGTCACGCGAATGCGTGACTGATGAGGGAAAAACATCTTAGCCTTGGCAGCATTCTTCCCTCATCCGTCATTTGCTTTGCAAATGCCACCTTCCCCCGGGGGAAGGTTTTATTTTTTTTACAGCACTTCGGCTTTGATGAGGTTGGTTGTTCCTGTTCTGCCCACGGGGACGCCGGCGGTGATTACAACGGTGTCGCCTTCCTTCACTATGCCCTTGGCCAAGGCCACATCACCGCAGCGGATGAAAATTTCATCGGTGCTGGTGAACTCTCTGGACTTAAAAGCCTGAACGCCCCAGACTATGCTCAGCTGGCGGCATACGGCGGGGTCGGGGGAGAGAGCCATAACGGGGCAAGCGGGATGGAATCGGCTGATGAGCTTGGCGGTGTAGCCGCTGCGGGTGGCGGTGAGTATGGCGGCGGCGCCCAAGTCGGCGGCCATGAGGCAGCAGGTGCGGGTGACGGCGTCGGAAATGCCGGAGTTGGAGCTGGCGGCCAGACCCCGCTGGAACTTTTTCCAATAATCCATGCCGCTTTCAGCCTCGGAGACTATATCCACCATGGTTTTCAGCGCCTCGAAGGGGTATTTGCCGCTGGCGGTTTCGCCGGAGAGCATCACGCAGCAGGTTCCGTCATAGACGGCGTTGGCCACGTCGCTGACTTCGGCGCGGGTGGGGCGGGGGTTATTTATCATGGAATCCAGCATCTGAGTGGCAACGATGACGGTTTTGCCCATTTCGCGGCACTTTTTAATCATCTTCTTCTGAATATGGGGCACCTTTGCGGCGGGAATTTCCACGCCAAGGTCGCCGCGGGCAACCATGACGCCGTCGCTGAGGCGGATGATCTCTTCAAGATTATCCACGCCCTGCTGGTTTTCGATTTTGGAGATTATGCGTATATTCTCGCCGCCGCACTCATCGAGGCAATCGCGGATTACCTGCACATCGGCGCCGGAGCGAACGAAGGAGGCGGCAATATAGTCATAGCCCTGCTCGGCTGCAAAGCGCAGGTCGGCCTTGTCCTTCTCCGTAAGGGCAGGGAGGGCGATATTGGCGCCGGGGATGTTGATGGACTTATTGTTGGAAAGCTTGCCGCCGTTTTCCACACGGCAGCGGACGGCGTTTTCCTCGATTGCCTCAATTTTCAGGGAGATGAGGCCATCGTCTATCAAAATTTTGCCGCCAAGGGACACATCGCCGCAGAGGCCTGCGTAGGTCACGGAAACTTCCTGAGCATTGCCCTCCACCTCGTCGGTGCGCAGGGTGAACTCATCCCCGGCTTTCAGCTCAACGCTACCCTCGGCGAAGGTCTTTACGCGGATTTCGGGGCCTTTGGTGTCCAAAATCACGGCGGCGGTGAGGCCGGTTTCAGCCATGGCGGCGCGGAGATGCTCCAAGGTGGCCAGCTGGCTTTCATGGCTGCCGTGGGAGAAATTGAAGCGGGCGCCGTTCATACCCAGTTTCAGAAGCTTTGAAATGGCCTCCACAGAGTCAACGGCGGGGCCAAGAGTGCAGATAACTTTTGTTTTCCTCATATCAATTCACCTTTTTTGTGATATTTTGTATCTCTCGGATAAAAATATACCACAGATTTAAGGTAAATGGAATTATGATTTTTTTGTGATAGGAGCTAAGGGTAAAATAACATGCTTAAAGCCCTCCTTGAGGTGAAGCGCCAACGGCGGGAGCCGTAGGGCGGGGGCTTGCTCCCGCCGTCCCCCCCGCCCGACGGTGGTGCGAAAATTTTAGATTTGTCGCAAACGGGACGTCGGGGACGCCGTCCCCTACGAAAACGAATGAATCAAAAGCATCCACCGCACCTTACACCGCACCTAACCCCGCGCATCGCTGCGGGAGCTTAAGAGTAGCAAGTTTTGTCGGCACCGGGCAGTATATTCGCCCGCTGGCACCGCCAAGAAAGTTGTCACCTCCAGGCGGGGGGATTCCAAAGGGGGACACACTGGCGTGTCCCCCTTTGGTGTGTTTTTCTTTTGCCACTTCTTTTTGCACAAGCAAAAAGAAATGGCGCCTAGTTCTCCCTAAAAACTAAAACGAAGCAATAAGTGAATTTTTTCGGAACGGTCAAGACCGTTCCCTACGTTTCATGACGTCCAATTCATGATGACGGCGGGAGCCGCAGTGTATGGGTGCACCTATGTATGCGATGCCCTGGGAAAATTTAAAGCCCTCCTTGGAAAAGAGGGCTTTGAATATTTTTTATCGAATTCTCTCCATGGGTTTTTTCAGTGCGGCGCAGATGGCCACGGCCAGGATGGTGTTGGGCAGCATATAGGTGCCGTTATACAAAATGGAGTAAACGGTGGGGCTGACCATGACCATATTCATAAACTCCTCGGGCATATACTGGGCGTAAATGGTGACGCCGCTGATAAAATGGATAATAAATCTTGCAAAGCAGCCCACGAAAGCGCCGAGAGCAGGTCTTTTTCTCAGAGCGGCGAAGCTGCCTGCAAAGCCCACGAACATATATGCAAGGGAATAGTCCAGCAGCATACTCTGCCAGTTGACGGCCACGCCTCCGGCAAGGAAGAATTTCAGCGTGCCGAAAATGAGGCCTGCGCCCAAGCCCCAAAGGCAGCCTCTGCGAAGGGCAAAGACGATGAGGGGTATCATAACAAGGTCAACGCTGCCGCCAAAACCGCCGAAGCCAAGGCCGATGGGGATTTTGATGTAGCTGAGTGCAAGGGCGGCGGCTGTGAGCACAGCGCCTTCTGTTAATGTTCTGAGTTTTGAGTTTTTCATGTTAGTTTTCTCCTTTCGAATTTTTGCGGAGAAAACGAAATGTCCGCGGGCACGGATAGAATAAGCCCACGGACATCATCGTTTTCCTACGCCGGCATTACCCGTATCAGGTTCAAGGGTCTTCAGGCTCAATTGCCATCCTCTCAGCCGGAAACATCCAGCTCCCCGTTTTTCGGTTGTGAGTAAAGAATAGTACGGAGTTGGTGATTTGTCAAGGGGATTTAAACTCCGTATTTAAAGGCCCCCTTGTCGGTGCGTTAAGAAAACATGCCGGTGGCATGTTTTTAGCAACCGACCGCAGCGGCTACGCCGCGAGGAGGGAACTAAGTGGGGCTGTCTGCGAAGCAGACTGAGGGATTGCATAGGAGATACACTCCACTCGCTGTCGCTCGGTCGGTATGACAGGCTTATGGGTGAGATCACGCATTTAAAGCCTCCCTTGCAAAGGGAGGTGGATTTTTGCGAAGCAAAAAGACGGAGGGATTGCACATGTAACGCTGCTGCTTGTCGCCGCTGAGGGTTTTCAGATAGTCGAGCGACGAGTTTAGCGATAGGGTACCGCCGGTCAGCCAGATATTCTGCTGGACAGAGAGACGGCCGTTCATCTGCATGTAGTTGTTGCGCACAAAGGTGTATGTACCGTCACTGTTCTGATAGCTGTTGTAACTTTTGCTGTAACTTGGCGCAGTGGCTTGAAAATTTACTTCGGGCAAAAGTGCTGCACGGTAGATGCGGTATTGCCAATAGGCCGAGCGCAGTTCATCAAGGGCTACGGCAGCATCAAGGCTTTGTGTACGCGCAAGGAGTATTGCCTCGTCGAGTGTCAGGTGCATGACATTGCCGTTTGCAAGCATATTCAGTGCTGTGAGCAGTGTCAGGGCAAGTGTTGTAAGTCTTTTCATTTGTCTATTCTTTACCGGAATAGCATCAAAAAGTGTGCCAAACTCTTATTTCATTGAATATCTGATATTTAGCCATTTTTCAAAGTGTCCGTTTTCGGACACAGTGTTCGGTTTTGTGATACACTTTTATTAAAATCGGACATAAGGCATAAAAAAATCTATTATTGTCAGGTAAATTTTTTGTCCCTTCGCGTTTGTAACGCTAAGGATTGAGTATAAGCATCTGCGGAGGTGGATTCAAAAACACAGTTTTTGAAGACGGAGGAGTTCAAAACATAAGCAGGATAAATAAAATCAATATATGCTATGCTTTTAAATATCAGCAAAAAAGCTTATTAAAAAAGCTCC
>JAFYUG010000094.1 GCA_017558545.1 Oscillospiraceae bacterium
CCGCTGCTCTATCTCGTAAGATGGCGGCATAGTTTTTTGACAGGCTGAAACCGCCCTATGATTGCGATCATAGGGCGGTTTTTGCGTTATTTTGGTTTTGGGACAGCTCCCCTTGTCAGGGGAGCTGTCAGCCGCGAGGCTGACTGAGGGGTAGTTTTCTCTCCCTCCGTCAAAAATCTATGATTTTTGCCACCTCCCTCGTCAGAGGGAGGCTTGTGTACGGCGTAAAACTGTTTTATGCGCAACCGCCTTCGGATGGGAGCTTTTTTTATCGAGTTTTGAAGTAGGTAATATCAGAGGATGTGGGAAGGAAGAAATAGAAGCCTTCGGCAGTTTCGGTAAGGAAGCTATCGACATTTTCTCTGAATTTCTTTACATTCACAAGCTCGGGATAGCGGGAGAGCTGAATAAGCCAGTCATAGGCGTCCTGACGGGTTTTGAAAAGTCTGTCCCAACCCTCATCGATGGTGGTTACGTTGACATCAATTCCAAGAGGAGTAAGTGCGCCTTTCAAACGTCTTCCTGCGGGAAGAGGAGTGTCAGCGGTAACAACAGGAGAGCCTGCGTCCGCAGCCATAGGAGGCATCTTGGGACGGTTCATAGGCTTGAGTTCAGGGTGCTTTTCAAGTGCTTCGGCGTTATAGCAATCAACAAAGAGCTTGTTGCGGGACTCGGGCAGGCAAGGTGCGCCATCAGCCCATATTACAGTAACCGCATATTTTCTTGCAGCCTTTTTCAGCATATTGAGAGTGCTGGCACCGCCGCCACCGCGGGACTGAATAACAACATCAACCTCGGGAATGGTTATGCCAATTTCGGTCTCCTGCCAGTCGGCAAGAACAAACTCAACATTGGTAACTCCGGCAGCAGCGCAATTTTTCTTGCATTCTTCGAGCATACCTTCGGAGTTATCAAGGCAGATAACCTTCTTGACGCGCTTGGCAGCCTGAATGGCAATACGACCGGGACCGCAGCCGCAGTCAAGAACAACGTCCTCTTTGTCAAGGGGCATACAATCCAGCTGCATATTGGTGCCGTTTACTTCCATAAGGGTCATCAGGCTATAATAGCGAGCCTCGGAGTCCCACATATTTGCGGGCTTTATATCCCACCGGCCAACCTTCTTCTGAACAGGAGTGAAGCCATTGAATACAAAGCGGTTAGCAAGGAAGAGACGTGCATACTCGACGCCGCCCTCGGGATTTTTTGCATTTTTGGGAATGACTATGGCGTGAAGAATGGTGTTGCCATATACGGTTTTTCCACCATCCACATCAAAGGAGACGGTGTTATAAAGCTCCTCATAAGAGGGGTCGCCCAGGTTCATTTCGACAGGGAGAGCGGCATAATCCATACCGTTGGCCACGGCCATGGACTTATACCCTATGCGATAAACGCCCTCTTCCTCTTTGGGAGGCATTCTGGGACCCTGATATTCAGCGCGGTCGCAGCCCTTATAATTGGGGTGCTCCAAAAGCTGCTTGGCAAGGCCGGGTTTCACATGGTCGGCAAGCTGCATAGCCATTACGGCGCGATATCCGCCGGGGTCATTGAAGGGATTTACGTGTTTAACCTTGCTTTCGGGTGCAAGAAGCTTTTCCTGCCAGTTTTCGGTGGTGATACCTTTTCCGATAACGGCCATCTCATTGCCGCCCCAGATGAAATAACCGTCGGCATATTCGGGCATCATCATCTGGTCGATGTTGGCATTATCGGCGAGTATCATAACGTCATATTTCTCGCCGTCCAGAAGCTTGCATACGCCACCGGTGGAGCCTCCGATTTCAAGCTCGCATACGGAGCCTTTATTTTCGCTTTCAAAACGTGCGGCTGTGGCCTTGGCCAGCTTGCCGGCGACACCGGCTGCAAAAACCTTTATTTTCTTCATAAGAATATATCTCCTTTTATTTTGCTGCTTTTGCATCATCGGACGCATTGATAATGCCGATGATTTCGTCTACCAGCATTTCTGTGGAGGGGAAGCGACTGGGATGATCTGCTTCCTGCAGGAAAATGAAGCCATCTTCCTTCATCTGAGCTATGTTGCGCTGCAGGCTCTTTTTCTCATACATTGCAGGATTGCAATACAAAACAACAGCCACGGGGCAGCGTGCAGACATTACTCGGGTTGTGAGCAGATTATCGCAAATTCCCAAAGCAATCTTGGAAACTGTATTGGCGGATGCAGGTGCAATAAGCATGATGTCAGCCTGACGGCGATGGTCTTTGTCGAAAACCTTGGGAAGTTCAAACTGTTCCACAAGCACAGGTTTGTCGCTTTCCCGCTGCATCATCAGAGGGCTTATAAGCTTGGTTGCGCTGGGAGTCATGATAATTTCAACGGAAGCTCCTTCCCTGCGCAGGGCCTGAAGCATGGCGAAGAGTTCCGGAATGGCGCTGCAGGCACATACGCCAACTGTGATCATGCGCCCCTGCAGACGTTTTTGTCTTTCGGATTTTTTGAGTTCCATTGGATTACCTCCGGGAAAACAGATTTGAGAACTTTTGTAATATACAATATTTGAATAGCTGCGGAGAAATATTTCTCCGCAGCTGTATTGAGCCGGACTTGGATTTACTTGGTGCGCAGGGTGTCGTTGAGGATCATTTCTGCCTCTTCAACGGAGAGGTCATAGTTGTAGAACTGCTTGTAGAAGGCCTGAGTACGAGCGGTGAGGTCTACATCTGCAAAGAGATCGGGATAGAGATACTTTGCGTAGAAAATGGGAGCCATGCCGGCAGCCTCAGCGTTGTTAACACCCCAACCAAAGGTGCCGTAAGGGATGATGTGAACGCGGTTATTTACGATAGCGGAAACGGTCTGGAGATCTTCGGAGGTCATGATTGCCTCAAGATCAGCTGCGCTGCAGAAGATAACTTCGGGGTCGAAAGCGATGATTTCTTCAACGTTAACAGCGCTCTGCTCCCACTCTTCGGTGAAGAGCTCGCCGCCGACAGCGGAGAGATAGCTGTTCTGCATGTTGGAAGAAGTGCCGATGGAGAAGGAGCCTTCCTTGATGGAAAGGGCGAGAACGCGGGTCTTCTGCTCAACGGAGTTGGTCTTGGCCTGAATTTCGTCGATCATGCCATAGAAATAGTCAATAAATGCACTTGCGCGCTCAGGAGCCTCTTCGCCGAGAACATCGCCGATGATGGTGATGGTGGTCATGAACTCTTCGATGGAGTTGATGCCAAGCTGAACATAAGCAACGCCGCCGGCATTGTACTGAGCTACAACAGTTTCATCATAGGTGGGAGAATACATAACCTGAGCGCCGGAGGCGAAAACGTCCTCAACGTTGCTGTTATCGTATTCGCAGTTGAAATCGGAGAAGACCTTGGCGAAGAATGCATTGTTGCGAATGTCGGAACGGGCAGCAACTATCTTGTCAGCTGCGCCAAGCATAGCGGTGATCTGGGACATGGAACCAACACCGGGAGCAACCTTCTCGATGGTGTAGGGGAGCTCGATCTCTCTGCCCTTGCTGTCAATAACGGTGCGGGTCTCGGGAACTTCGGGCTCGGCAGGAGCTTCGGGCTCGGCGGGAGCGGCGGGCTCAGCGGGAGCGGTAGGCTCAGCGGGAGCGGTAGGCTCAGCGGGAGCGGCGGGAGCTTCGGTCTTGCCGCAAGCAGCGAACATGCTCAGGCACAGAACAAGGGCAAGGATAATGGCAATAGTCTTTTTCATGGTGTGTTTTCCTCCTTTAATTACTTTCAACATGAAAACTTTCTATATTACTTTTGACCGGTACGCAGGCGCGAATGGTTTCGCCTTCATAGAGGCCTGTAAGTATTTGAGTATGTATTCCGTAGGCTGAATCCATATTCTCAACTGTAATAATGCTGTCGGCCATGCCTTCAAGATATTTATTATTGCACTTAATAAGAGCAACTCGGCTGTCGCAATAAAAGGCGTGGTCGGGATAATGGGTTGTCATGATGATGCCGAGATTGCGTTCCTTTGCCAAACGCTTTATGTTTTCAAGAACGCGGACCTGATTTCCAAAGTCAAGATTGGAAGTAGGCTCGTCCATCATCAGGAAATTGGTGTCCTGCACCAATGCGCGGGCGATAAGCACCATCTGGCGCTCGCCGCCGGAAATTTCGGTGTAAATGCGGTTTCTGAGATAGCTGACGCCAAGCTGCTCAAGAGCTTTTTCGGCAGCCTCTATATCTTTTTTCCCGGGAGAAGCAAATGAGCCAACGTGGACAGTTCTGCCCATAACGATAACGTCGATTACCTTGAAGGGGAAGGGCGGTGTGTGTGCCTGGGGAACATAGCTTATGGTGCGGGCAAATTCCTTTCGGCTGAATTCACGCAAACGGCGTCCGTCCACAAGAATTTCGCCGCTTTTCGCGGGGAGAGAACCCAAAATGGTTTTGAAAAGAGTAGTTTTTCCAACGCCGTTGGGACCCAGCAGGCAGAGCACTTCTCCGGAAGAGAGACTTGCATTAAAATTGTTTATAACAAGCTTTTTGCCGTAGCCGCAGGAAAGATTTTTAATCTCAAGTATCATGACCAACCTCTCTTTCCCTTGAACATAAGGTAGATAAACAAAGGTGCACCGATTATTGCCGTGAATATACCTATGGGCATATCTGCGGCGGTAAGTGTGCGGGCAAGGTCATCAACAACAACGAGGAAAAGCGCGCCTGAGAGCATACTGGTGGGCAAAAGCACCTTGTAGTTTGGTCCTACCAAAAGGCGGGTTATGTGAGGAAGGGTAAGACCAACCCAGCCGATATTGCCAACCATGGATACGCTGCTTGCTGTCATAATGGTGGCGCAAACAATAACCGTGATACGCACAGCCTTTGTGTTTACACCCATAGCCTCGGCTTCCTCTTCGCCAAAGGCAAGAACATTGATGCGCCAACGCAAAAGCAAAAGGGGAATTCCGCCAACCAGGGTTGCGATAAGCAATGTGAGCACATTGGAAAAGCTGCCGGACTTGGAAAAGCTGCCCATGAGCCAGAAGGTTATTTCCGCAAGTTTGTCATCAGCGTCAATGGCCACATATTTTATAAGGGTATTAACTGCGTTGAATAGCGAGCTTATAACCATGCCGGCCAGAATCATCATTATTACCTGAGGATTGCCCTTTCCGAGGCATGAAGCAAGGCCAAGCACCAAAACAACGGCGAGGAGGCCAAAGGCAAAGGCCATAACTTGAGTGGAAAAAGCAGAGAAATCCATCAAAATCGCAATGCAGGCACCAACTGCGGCGCCGGTGGAAACGCCGAGGATATCAGGGGATACCATGGGGTTTTTGAAAAGCCCCTGAAAAGCAGCGCCGGAAGCAGAAAGGCATATACCAACAAGCACGCAAAGAATAAGGCGGGGAAGTCGCACCAGGGTTACAACAACAACACTCTGCTTTTCGCCTGTGAAATCAGAGGTCTTGAATATGAAATCTTTCAGTATTATCAAAATATCCTTGACGGGAACATGATATCGTCCCAAACCAAGAGATAAAATAAAGGCGGCAACCAAAGCCACAGAAAGAGCAGTGATGATAATTATTTCTTTTTTTCGAGTGTCCTTATCATCCATGAACTGCCGTTCGTGTTTTTTTAGCGCCCTATACTCTTTTCGGTCTATTTTGTCTAACTTCTTTGTCATAGACGCTCCCTTTCTCCTTACATCTTTTGCAACCAAATGAGCAACCGGCTGTAAAAATAAAAAACGAGCCTCTCTCCCCGATTTCGGTATATGGGTGCAATAATCCCATATACCGCAGGGGGAAAGAGGCTCGTCAACCATCTTCACCGTGCGGTGATGTGTGTTCCAAAAAACAACATTTGGTTAATTCTACGCCTTTTCCGCAAAATAATCAAGACATAATCTTACAAAAAACATAATGTTGCGGTCAGGCTAAGGACTAACCTCGCCGAACAATCCGATTATTTTGGCTCAAGAGAAATTAGCATTGCATATAATGGTAAATATGCTATAATATATCTGTTAAACTGTGTCCGAAAATTCGGAAGGGAGGGAAAGCCTATGAAAAACAAAGCATTTGGACTGTCTTTTTGCGCCATGGCTTTTATATTTGCTTTTCCTGCCATAAGCGCCTTGGCCTATGATGCCGCGCCCCGTGTGGCGGAAAAGGGCAACCTTTCTCCACTCTATGGCTTCGTTGCGGTTTTCTCTTTGGCCTTGATGGTGGGCTACCTCCTTTGGTATAAAAAGCGCGAAATTAAGTTTTTGCTGCTTTATTGCTGCGTGGCCGCCGCCAATGTGGGCTACTATATGCTCTCCGTTGCGGACACAATTTCCTTCGCCATGTGGGCAAACCGCCTTTCCTATCTGGGCTGCGCTTTTTCCATACTGATGATGCTTCTCATTATTGCCGAGGTCTGCGGAGTTAAAATGAAAAAGGGCGCAAAGTTGGGCTTTGTGGCCATTACAAGCGCCGCATTTTTGCTTGCGGCAACTGGCGGCTGGCTGCCTATCTACTATAAGAGCGTCTCTCTCACCAGCGTAAACGGCATGACGGTGCTGGTGAAGGACTATGCCCCTCTGCATATCCTCTATACCGTATATATTGCGGCCTACTTTATCATTATGGGTGCGATTATAGTAAGGGCAAGAAAAAAACAGGAAGCATACTCTGTGAAATACGCCATGTTCCTTGCGGGAATTGTGTTCACCAATATTGCCGTTTGGGGTGTGGAGCAGCTCATTAAAATTGAATTTGAATTTTTGTCCATATCCTTCGTCACCACCGAAGTTTTCCTCCTGCTTATGTGGCTTATTATGCAGGACTATGATAAGCTAAGTGAAGGTGCTAAAAGCATAGCTCTCGCAACTGCGGAGAGCAACGGAGAGCTTCCTCCGGACATAGAAGATCTCTTCCATAGCTTCAGTCAAAAGGTATTAACCCTCACCGCCAGCGAGAGAATGCTGCTGCAATACTATATCGACGGCTATTCAACAGCCGAGGCTGCGGATAAGCTGTATATAAGCATCAACACCGCCAGAAAGCATAACTCCAACCTCAACAGAAAGCTGGAACTAAGCTCCCGAGAAGAGCTGGGACTTTATATTGAGCTGTTCAAGAGGGCCGGACGTATTGAAGAAATCGTATACATGAAGTAAATAAAAGCTTTGATGAAATGCACAAGAGACCTTATGGTCTCTTGTGCATTTTGTATACTTATAATAAGTATTTAGGCCAAAATACTCATGGCGATTATATACAATTGACAAAAAATATAGTCTAATGTATATGCAGTAAACTATATTCTGCTGTTTCTTATGGCGCTTGAGAAGGAGGCGAAATATGAATTATGTAGAAAAACACCAACTCAAGGATTTTTCAACTACCGAAAAATTCATTTTTGCTCTTGAATGCGCTCACTGCGGTCAGTTACAGCTAAGCACCCCGATAGCCTTTTCCAAGGCCGGCGCTGTTCCCGATAGCGAGGCGAAGAAACTTGTATATGCCACTCTCTATCGTAAGGAAAAGGAGCTTGCAATGGAAAGAGCCCTAAGAGAGCTGAGGACAATGTTCAGCGAATGCCCAATTTGCATGAGGCGGGTATGCGACGAATGTTTTCTCATCTGCGAGGAGCTTGATATGTGCGTTTCCTGCGCAGGAAGACTTCATGAGCGGGGCGAGCCCGTACTACTCAAACAAATTTCCATCTAGGATAAAAATGAAAGGAGTTCATAATTATGGGACTTATTAAAGCTGCATTTGGCGCTGCCGGAGGCGTACTCGCCGACCAGTGGAAGGAATATTTTTATTGTGAGGCGTTGAGCGCCGATGTGCTGGCCGTTAAGGGTCAGAAACGCACCAGCGGACGCTCCAGCAACACCAAGGGAAGCGACAACATTATCTCCAACGGCTCTGTCATCGCTGTTGCCGATGGACAGTGCATGATGATTGTTGAGCAGGGCAAGATTGTCGATGTCTGCGCCGAACCCGGTGAGTATACCTACGATACCTCCACCGAGCCCTCCATCTTCGCAGGCGAGCTTGGCCCCAGCATAGGCGATGTATTTAAGAACATGGGCAAGCGCTTCACCTTTGGCGGCGAAGCCCCCAAGGATCAGAGAGTTTATTACTTCAACACCAAGGAGATTTTGGGCAATAAGTATGGCACTCCTGCCCCCATCTCCGTAACCACACTCGTTGACCGCAGTGTTACCCGCACCATTACCATAGGTCTGCGCTGCTTCGGCGAATATTCCTACAAGATAAGTAACCCCCTGCTTTTCTATACCAATGTCTGCTCCAATGTAGGCGAGGCATATACCCGCGATAAGCTGGAAAGCCAGCTGCGCACCGAGCTTCTCACCGCTCTTTCCCCCGCCTTCGGCCAGATTGCTCAGAAGGGCGTTATCTATTCCGACTTCACCATGCATACTCTGGACATGGCAGACTCCCTCAACGAAATTCTCTCCAAGAGATGGCGCGACCTTCGCGGCATAGAGATAGTCTCCTTCGGTATCTCCTCCATCCGTCCCGATGAAGCAAGCGAGAAGAAGATTCGCGAGATGCAGGAGACCATCTTCCACTCCGATCCTCTCCTTGCCGGCGCACGTATTGCAGGTGCCCGTGCCAACGCCATGGAAACCGCAGCGGGCAACAGTGCAGGCGCAATGACCGGCTTCATGGGCATGGGCATGGCAGGCGGAGCCTTTGGCGGCAGCACCGAAAACCAGCTTTTCCAGATAGGCCAGCAGCAGGCAGCAGCTGCTCCTGCTCCTGCAGCCCCCGCAGCAGCCGGATGGCAGTGCTCTTGCGGCGCAACCGCAACCGGCAAGTTCTGCCCAGAGTGCGGAGCCAAGAAGCCTGAGCCCAAGGCAGGCTGGGTTTGCTCCTGCGGCGCCACCGCAACCGGCAAATTCTGCCCTGAGTGCGGAAGCCCCAAGCCCGCCGACGAAGGCTGGCAGTGTGCTTGCGGAGCAATAAACAAGGGCAAGTTCTGCCCCGAATGCGGCGCTAAGAAGCCTGCAGGCGTACCTCAGTACCGCTGCGATAAGTGCGGCTGGGAGCCTGAAAAGGGCACCAAGCCCCCCAAGTTCTGCCCCGAGTGCGGCGATACCTTTGATGATGGCGATATAGTCTGATAAAAAATTAAAATAAATAAATCCACATAAATATTCAGGAGGTAAAATCATGGGACTTTTTGATGCTTTTAAGAAAAAACAGTGCGATATCTGCGGCGGCGAAATAGGACTTCTTGGCAACCGCAAGCTGGAAGACGGAAATATGTGCAAAAACTGCGCCCGCAAGCTCTCCCC
>JAFYUG010000095.1 GCA_017558545.1 Oscillospiraceae bacterium
ATAGGCTATGCCACCGCAGAGCGCTTTTTGGAAGAGGGCGCAGCCCTTATTATAACCGCAACCAGCGTAGCATCCGCTGAAAAAGCGGTTAATAAACTCCGCGAGAAGTTCCCCAATGCCACTATCGAGGGCATTGCTCCCGACCTCGGATCCCTCAGCTCCATGCAGGAGGCCTTTGCTGATATTAAAGAGCGCTTTGGCTCCATTGACATTCTTGTGAACAACGCAGGCGTATCCGAGAGCACCCCTCTTGATAAATACACCGAGGAGCTTTTCGACAAGGTTATGGACCTCAATGTGAAGGGCGTATTCAATGCCACCCGTGCTGTCGTGCCCTATATGGAGCAGCAGGGCAGCGGAGTTATTCTCTCCACATCCTCCATGGTCAGCAAATACGGACAGCCCAGCGGATTTGCCTATCCCACCAGCAAGTTCGCCGTAAACGGCATTACCCTCTCCCTTGCAAGAGAGCTGGGACCCAAGGGCATAAGAGTTAACGCCGTTGCCCCCGGTATCACGGAAACGGACATGATGAAGGCCGTGCCCAAGGAGATGATCGATCCCCTTATCGCACAGATCCCCCTTCGCCGCCTCGGTCAGCCGGAGGATATAGCCAATGCCTTCCTCTTCCTCGCTTCCGATGAGGCAAGCTATATTACGGGCGTAGTGCTCTCCGTGGACGGAATGGCAAGAAGCTGATATAACATAATATGCATAACATAATGGCCTCTCCCCAAAAGGGAGAGGCCGAAATTTTTTATGGAAGCATAACGGAGAAAATGGGGCGGGTTATAAGGTGCATGGCGGTGCCGGCCATTTCCCCGGGGCTTTCTTTGAAGCCGTTGTTATGCCAGAGAAAAACAAGAGACAAAAGCCCGGAAACGAAAAAATATACAAGATATTCCTTTTTGACATCGGCATGAAGCTTCAGGAGGGTTTCCGCAACAACATCCTCCTCAAGAGAAAGCTTGATTGCCCGCTGCAACAGAAGATTGCTCAGGTCGTTTTTAATAATCGCGTCAAGAAAACGGCTGCGTGTTTTCCAGTATGAGAAAAATTTCGTCAGCGTGTCTGCCGCCTTCAGCTCGCCGCCTGGGAAAAGAGCGGAGGTGAAGTCCGAGAGAGTGTGGTCTATAAGGGCATAAAGAGCCCCTTCTTTCCCGTTGAAATAGCGGTAAAAGCTCTTTCTCGGGATAAGCGCATTGTCGCAAAGCTCGGCTATGCTTATGTTGGCATATCCGCGTGCAAGTATGGCCTCCAAAAGTGCGTTTTCCAGCTGCCTCTGACGGGCGACGGAGCGGTTTGTAGCGCAGTTTTTATACATAAAAAACTCCCCTTTACCCCAAAATTATAACACATCAAAGCGCAAAAGCAAGAAAATTGTTATATATGCACAATGTTGCCATGAATAAGCTATAAAAGGTGACACAAAAACGCATTTTTGCCCCTTTATATTTATTCATAAATTGTTTATAATTGCAGCATAAGCATAAAACGAACAGTTTCGATTTTTCGTTTTATATATCAAAGGAGGAAAAATAAAAATGGCAAAGAAACCCGTCCGGTTGGACGAAAAGGGCTATCGCAAGTTTGGCATACGCGACAAGATGGCCTATGCTGCCGGTGACCTTGGCTGCAACATGAGCTTTGCGCTCAAGAGCACTGTTCAGACTTTCTGGCTTGTTTACATGATGATGGAAACAGGCATCTTCTCTCTGCTGCTGGTTCTGGTTCAGGCATGGGATGCCATCAACGACCCCCTCATCGGTTCTCTTATTGATAGCGACAGAAGAAAGTATAAGCTTGGCAAATACAAAACCTATATTCTCATTGGCGCTATCGGTCTGCTCTTTGGCGGCGCTGCAGTTTTCCTTCCCTTCCCCAATGCTTCCACTGCTGCAAAGGCAATCCTTTTCGTTTTGGGCTATGTTATTTGGGACGCTGCCTACACCCTTGCCAACGTTCCTTACGGCACCATGCTGAACATCGTAACCGAAAACAACGAAGAGCGCGCAGCGCTCTCCGTTTTCCGTTCCATTGGCGGTGCATTTGGCAATCTTCTCCCCGGCGTTATCCTCCCCATGCTCATTTGGCAGAAGGTTACTTACGACGGAACTACCTGGTTCCTTGACAAAATTGAAATTCCCGAAGGCGCAGAAAGCGCCTTTGTTCCCGCAAACTTCCATGCTGATCCCGTTACCGGCGAAGCCTATGAAATAGGTGATAAGGTTCTCAGCCCCCTGACCGGCAGCCAGATCGAAGTTCTCCTTGGCGAAAGAGTTTTCCTTGCTGCCCTCATCATGGGCATTCTCGGCTTCATCTTCTTCATTTACATGATTAGAAATATCACCATCCGCGGCAATGAGTATAGCCAGCTTAACAGCGATGGTGAAAAGATTAATCTCATTAAGTCTCTCGGCGTATTTATGAAGAACAGACCCGCTGTTGGCTGCACCATCGCAGCTATGGGTATGTTCCTCGGTATGCAGTCTGCAGGTACTGCCAATACCATCATGTTCGCAACCCACTTCGGTCAGGCTTCCATGTCCGGCTTGGTTATGATGATCGGTTTTGCCCCCATGTTCATATTCATGCCTCTTGCCACCAAGCTTGTTAAGAAGTATGGCAAGAAGGAAGTTTCCACCATTGGCTCCATCGCAGGCCTTGTGGGCGGCGTTATTCTTTGCTTCTTCCCCCTCTGCCCCTTCAATCTCCAGCTCGTCGTTTATATGATAGGTCTTATATTCTTCGGTCTTGGCCTCGGCTTCTATAACTGCGTAAGCTGGGCTATGATGGGCGATGCTATCGACTATAACGAGTGGAAGTTCGGCAAGCGCGAGGAAAGCGTTGTTTATGCTCTCCATTCCTTCTTCCGTAAGCTGGCTCAGGGCGTTGGCCCCGCAGCTGTTATCGCCATTATGGGCACTCCTCTCATCGGCTATGTTTCCGCTCTGGGTACCATCGGTCAGTCCGCTGAAACCGCAGCAAAGCTCTGCTGGCTGGTTGCAGGTCTCTATGCATTCAGCGCAATTTGCCAGTTCGTCGGCGTTGCTCTGATTTATAACATTGATAAGAAGACCCTCGCCAAGATGACCGCTGAGCTTGCTGAGCGCCGCGCAGCTAGAGCTGAATAATTTTTAAGAAAAATAAGGAAAAACCATCGGAAAATCCGATGGTTTTTCTTTTTGCCTATGAGAGCAAGAGAAAAAAATACGCGCATATGTTATTGCTATGCACCCAATCTTTGGCCCCCTCTGACGAGGGGGCTGGATTTTTGCGAAGCAAAAAGACTGGGGGAGAGAC
>JAFYUG010000096.1 GCA_017558545.1 Oscillospiraceae bacterium
ATTGTTCTTATCCCAATTATAGAAGACCAAGTCCCCCATTTGGGGCGCATAGCCACTGCCCTGCCACTTGCATTGCGCTTTATAGGCCCTTATCATCTCATCGCAGGAGCATTCGGGGATCACATCCTCAAAGTCCCTGCCTGCCACCGACACAAAGGCGGCGCACCAAGGGTCTGAATAGCTCAGGCGGTAGCCTCGGGGCAGGGGCTGTATACTATTGTATATGTCGATGATTTGTTTATGAGTACCGTCGGCTTCCTTGCAGCCAAGGAAAGAGACGGCGCGGTTTATGAAGTTTGTTTTGTTCGTTTTGTTTGCTCCTTTCCATACGGGCGGGGCGTCATAAATGCCGCCCCCTACGAAGTGGGTAAATCCATTATCTTGTCGTACAAATCGGTGGCTACATCGTTGCCGCCAAGATTATGGTAGGCGGTATAGCCACGGGAGATGGCCTCCCTTGCGTACACGGGGCAATGGCCCTTGGAATTATAGTTTTCAAAGGAGCGGATTATTTCCAGGCGCAAGAGGCACTGCATACCCTGTGCCATGCATTTGTTTTTGCTGTGGCTGCGGCGGAAATAGGCCGCCATGGCAGAACACAGAGCCGCACAGACAAAAGGCACTGCCCAGCGGATTATCAGTTCAAATATTTTTATTCCTCCTTTTCGGGGCGTCATAAATGCCGCCCCCTACGACGGGTGGGGGTACGGACGGGGCGTCATAAATGCCGTCCCCTACGGTGGGTGCTTTCGTAGGGGCGGGCATTTATGACCGCTCGCTTTTAGTCCTCCAAGAGTTCGCGGATGGTATGGATGAAATCCAGCAGGTGTTCCAGACCGGGGCTATAGCTCAGGCCGTCAAGGCATTCGCCGATGGCATCCAGCTTTTCAAGCTGGGGCAGCAGGCTTTCAAAAAGCTGCTGGGCTGAATGGAGAACCTTAAAATCCTCACAGGGGGCTATCATCTCGCCGCTGAACTCTTCGCCATCTTCACGAGTCCAAGTTTCGCCCTGAGGCACATAGCGATAGCCCTCGACAAAGCTTTTGCACTTGCCCCCAAAGAAAGGCAGTTCAAAGGCTCTCATGCCCTCGGCAGGCTCGGTGTGGCATTTAAAATCGTTATCGATATAAATAATCATTTCGTGCACCACCTTTACTTGCTGTAATAAATATTATAGATGTACGCGGTTTTAGCGTAGTCACCGCTCTGCGCACCGACATAGTAAGAGCCTGTGAGCGAAGATACATCCACAGAAACAAGTTTTCGAGCGCATGCGCCAACTTTTGTACTTGCCGTTTGTGGAGCGGTTGTAGCATTGATTTGTGAACCTACACCCACTGTAACATCACCCACATCAACTTTAAGGTCAAAGAGGATGGTTTTAACGTTTGTTAAATCGACCTTATTAGTAGTATAGAATGATTTTTCACCATAGCCACCGCTCGGAGCATACATATAGATATAATCGTTTCCGATGTTTACAGAGCCATTGTCCATGTTGGCAACTGTAAAAGGAACTTGTTCGCCCGAACCCTCTTTGAACAGATATGTAGCCCACTCTTTCCAAGCACCGCCCTGATAGGTCTTTGCGCTTTTGCTTACCCAAGCACCGCTCACATACTGCTTACAGCCGTTGGGATAGACGGTGATGTTATTCTTTTTCAGAGCGTTGAATGAAGCAGGTGCGCTTGTGCCAGCCTGAAACCAGACCATACCAGCGGAGGGACTGCTGGGCTGTGTAGCTGAGAATACCCAAGAACTTATGCCGGTTCCGGTATTGACCCAAACAGTGTTCTCTTTAGGGCTTGTGGGCTGTGCAGTACCACCGACCACATTGAAGTTCAGGCCTGCGCCGCCTGTTGTTGCGTTGATTATCACGGCTTCACCTCCTAAACCAAGATTACCGCGTTGACAGCGATTGCCGCCGTAGGCACTGTGACGCAGGTGAAGGTCAGCTTGCCGGAGGCCTGGGCGGTGCATTTGATTTCCGCATCGGCGTAGGCTTCCGCGGCGGAAGGCGCAGGGGCAATGATCACATTATTGCTTGCGGTGACGCCTGTGGCGGAAAGGGTCTGAGTCTTATTCGACCAGCCCGAGGCTGTCAGGCTCAGGCTCAGGGATTTGGACTTTGCATCGGAGGAGAGCTTTGCGGCGGTGACAGCGTTGGCGGCGATTTTGGCGGTGGTAACGGAGCCGTCGCTGAGCTTCGTTGCGCCCTCCTCGATGCCTTGGAGCTTTGTGCGCTCAGCATCGCTCATAAGACCCATGCCGCTGACTTTGTCCAGCTTTTGAGCCATAGAATTTCCAAATTCTTCCTTTTCGACAAA